>CALHAO010000100.1 GCA_937931765.1 uncultured Thiotrichaceae bacterium | reverse complement strand
GTCTCCGGATCACGCACCGACAAACCCTCCAGCGGCAAATAACGTACTCCCTGTCTGGACTTCAGCGCAGCCTGCTCATCAGCAGGTAAGGCATCCCACTCAGCCTTCCACTCATTCACTACCGCCGGGCCATAACTCTCTGTCAAACCATATAGGTGCGTGACATTAAACCCCGCCTCCTTCATCGCCGCTAACACCGATTCCGGTGGCGGCGCGGCAGCCGTCATAAACTCAACCTGCTGCGGTAATTCACGTTGATCTTCTGCCACAGTTGACAATAAAGTAGACATCACCACCGGCGCACCGCATAAATGCGTCACTTGCTGGTCAGCCAGCGCATCCCACATCAACTTCTGGCGTACCCAACGCAGACACACATGCGTTCCCGCTAATGCAGACAACGTCCACGGGAAACACCAGCCATTGCAATGAAACATCGGCAGCGTCCACAAATACACCGCATGACGCGGCATAGAGGCCGTCAGTGCATTGCCCTGTGCCAGCAAATAGGCCCCGCGATGATGATAAACCACCCCTTTCGGGTTGCCGGTGGTGCCCGAAGTGTAATTCAACGAAATCGCGTCCCACTCATCATCCGGCATCAGCCACGCAAAATCAGCATCACCCTGAGCAATAAATGCTTCATAATCCAGCTCCCCCAAACGCTCCCCATTCTGCGGAAACTCCAGGTCATCATAATCAATCACCAGCGGCTTAGATTCGCACAATGTCAAAGCTTCTTTAACAGTCGGCGCAAACTCACGATCCGTAATCAGCACCTTACTTTCCGCATGATCCAGCTGAAAAGCAATAATCGCCGCATCCAGCCGTGTATTCATCGACTGCAATACCGCGCCACACATAGGCACACCGTAATGCGCTTCCAGCATCGGCGGGGTATTCGGCAGCATCACCGAAACAGTATCATTTTTGCCAACCCCTCTCGCTGCCAAAGCCGAAGCCAGCTGACGGGAGCGCTTATAAAAATCAGCATAGTTCACCCGCTGTTCCCCATGCACAATCGCAATATGTTCAGGAAACACACTGGCAGCACGCTCCAGAAATGTCAGGGGTGTCAAAGATTGGTAGTTAGCCGCGTTTTTATCCAGGCCGTTACGATACATATCAGACATGCGCTTTCCTCTTTGGAGATAGTGCCCCTAATACAAAACTGAAGCAGGCCATTTGTCAAAAGAAATCGCGCCTGTGACAACATATTTTCATCCATGTGCTGGAACATGGCAGGCATCACATATTGCACTACAATAACAATGTGATACTGTTTAGCCCTAGAATTTCTAGTTTATTTTAACAACCCGCCTGAAAGCTAAACTTCAGCAAAACACCCACGGAATACAAAATGATTCATGCTCCGGTACCAGAACTCTACGTTTCTTATGACAGTGCCCAAAAACTTAAAATGGAAGCTGCTGACCTACCATCATGGGACCTGACGCTGCGCCAGATCTGTGATCTTGAATTATTAATGAATGGCGGCTTTAATCCACTGAAAGGCTTCCTGACCGAAGTAGATTACAACAGTGTTGTTAATGATATGCGTCTGAGCGATGGCTCATTATGGCCAATACCTATCACCTTGGATGTTTCGCAACAATTTGCTGATAGCATTAAAACTGATCAGGACATTGCATTACGTGACCAGGAAGGCGTGATTCTAGCTATTCTTTCAGTCACCGACAGCTGGACACCTGATAAAGCACTGGAAGCGAAGAAAGTCTTCAGTGCCAACGATGATGCACATCCGGCAGTTAATTACCTGCACAACACCGCAGGCCCGGTTTATCTGGGTGGCCCGGTTACCGGCATCCAGCAGCCGATCCATTATGACTTTCGTGGTCGTCGTGATACCCCCAATGAGTTGCGGGCGTATTTCCGTAAGCTGGGCTGGCGGCGTGTAGTTGCCTTCCAAACCCGCAACCCGCTGCATCGCGCCCATCAGGAATTAACATTCCGTGCCGCCAAAGAAGCACAGGCTAACCTGTTGATTCATCCGGTGGTAGGTATGACTAAGCCTGGTGACATTGACCACTTTACTCGTGTCCGTTGTTATGAAGCCGTATTGGATCAGTATCCATCCAGCACTACCAACATGAGCCTGCTGAATCTTGCGATGCGTATGGCTGGCCCACGTGAAGCCATCTGGCATGGTCTGATCCGTAAGAATCATGGCTGTAGCCATTTTATTGTTGGTCGTGATCATGCAGGCCCCGGCAAAAATAGCCAAGGTGAAGATTTCTATGGCCCTTATGATGCACAAGTCATGTTCCGTGAACATCAGGAAGAAATGGGTATCGAAATAGTCGATTTCAAGCACATGGTGTATATACAGGATCGTGCCCAGTACGAACCAGCTGATGAGGTCGAAGAAGGCGTTACTGTACTGAATATTTCCGGCACAGAATTGCGGCGGCGTTTGAATGAAGGTTTGGAAATACCAGAATGGTTTTCGTTTCCTGCTGTTGTTGAAGAACTACGTCGCTCCAAGCCACCACGTGACAAACAAGGCTTTACGGTATTTTTCACAGGTTTCTCCGGCTCAGGTAAATCAACTATTGCTAACGCATTAATGGTTAAGCTGATGGAAATGGGTGGGCGACCTGTTACTTTGCTGGATGGTGATTTGGTACGTAAGAATTTGTCTTCTGAACTGGGTTTCTCTAAAGAACATCGTGACCTGAATATCCGTCGTATTGGTTATGTGGCTTCTGAGATCACTAAGAACGGTGGTATTGCTATTTGTGCGCCGATTGCACCTTATGCCACTACCCGTCGTGCGGTACGTGAGGAGATTGAGCAGTTTGGTGCTTTCCTTGAAATTCATGTAGCCACTTCACTGGAAGAATGTGAACGTCGTGATCGTAAGGGTTTGTATAAGCTAGCGCGTCAAGGCAAAATCAAGGAATTCACAGGGATTTCTGACCCTTATGATGTACCGACAAATCCTGAGCTAAACATTGATACTGAGAATGCAGAAGTGGATAACTGTGCGCATCAGGTGATTCTGAAGCTGGAAAGTATGGGGTTGATTAGTTAAATCGATTGCTTATCAAAGTAACCACCAGCGATATATTGGTGGTTACTTAAATACAAACCTATCCTTATTGACCAGCCACCATCATCTTACCCAGCAAAATAGAACCGGTCTGAATCCGCCCACGGTCATCAATATCCGTACCCACCGCCTGAATATCCATAAACATATCTTTCAGGTTTCCGGCGATAGTAATTTCTTCTACCGGATACTGAATTTCGCCATTCTCCACCCAAAAACCTGCCGCTCCGCGTGAATAATCACCGGTAATAGAATTCACACCCTGACCAATCAACTCAGTAACCATCAGACCAGTGCCCATTTCCTCCAGCATTTCCTTAGCACTAATACCCGTATCAGCGAGCAATAGATTAGAAGAACCACCCGCACTACCCGTTGTGGTCATACCCAGTTTTCTGGCGGAGTAACTACCCAGAAAATAACCCTGCACTTTGCCATCAAGGATAATATCCCTATCCTGCGTCACCACACCTTCGGAATCATAAGCACGGCTACCCAGCGCCTGTTTCAAATGAGGACGTTCCTGTAGATTGATAAAATCAGGAAACACCTGCTGCCCGATAGAATCCAGCAGGAAACTGGCTTTATGATACTGCGCACTACCGGCAATAGCGCCGGTCAAATGCCCAATCAGTCCACGCGCCAGTTCAGGCACAAACATAATCGGTACTTCACGCGTAGTCAGCGAACGACCATTCAATCTGCGCAATGTGCGTTCTGCTGCCTCCAGACCAATGGATTCAGCACTTTCTAACTTGCCCGGCACACAGGAACTCGTATACCAATAATCACGCTGCATAGACTCACCATCCTGCGCGACTAACGAGCAACTCAGTGAGTGTCTGGTGCTACTGCCAATGCCACTAAAACCATGAGAATTGGCATAAATCCCCAGACCGGCATAACTGTCCACACCCGCACCATCACTATTGATAATACGTTTATCCTGCGCTCTGGCGGTATCTTCTGCCTGTAAAGCCAGCTCAATGCCCTTGTCCGCGTCTAATTCCCACGGATGGTATAAATCCAGCTCAGGAATATCCGTCGCCATCAGTTCCGCATCCGCCAGACCATTAAATTCATCTTCTGCGGTATAACGCGCAATCCGACAAGCCGCATCCAAAGTATCTTCCAGCGCTTGTGGCGATAAATCACCACTGGAAGCAAAACCTTTTTTATGACCAAAATAAACGGTCAGGCTCACACCCTGATCACGGTGATACTGTAATTTTTCCACCTCACCCATGCGCACTTCAACCGACAAGCCAGTGCCTTTATCAATACCTACTTCAGCCGCCGTAGCGCCTTTCGCAGCTGCTGACTTGAGAGTATTATCAGCCAGCTCCTGAAACTCAGCACCCAGTGCTGCTCTGTTTTCCAGTTCAATCATGTATTTATCCTCAGGCTGTAGCCGTTCCGCCGACGGTCAAACCGTCAACACGCAAAGTCGGTTGTCCGACACCCACAGGCACAGACTGCCCGGCTTTACCACACACCCCGATACCCGTATCCAGCTCAAGATCATTGCCAATCATACTGACACGAGTCAGTACATCCGGCCCGTTACCAATCAGCGTGGCATTCTTCAATGGCTGCTTAATCTTGCCGTTTTCGATCAGATAAGCTTCTGACGCTGAAAATACGAACTTGCCGGAGGTAATATCCACCTGTCCGCCGGAGAAATTCGCGGCATAAATACCTTTCTCTACGGAGGCGATAATTTCCTCAGCCTCAT
>CALHAO010000099.1 GCA_937931765.1 uncultured Thiotrichaceae bacterium | reverse complement strand
GCATCAAATGCAATTAGGGTTTCCGGGCCAACTTCAATGGCCTGAGGGTTGGTTTTATCGATGCGGGCTTTTAATGAAACACGCACATCCGGAGCCAGTTTCATGCCGTAGAATTTTCTCAGGTACCAGTTGTATACCCAGAGCAGTGAGTGTCTGAAATGAATAATCCAGAGAAATACTTTTGGACTGACAAACTTCGGTCTCATCGGGTCTACTCCTGATGTTTTGTATTGTTGTTGTCAACAGGGGTAGCTGTAATGACTTCGGTGTTTTCAGCATGCCCCGGTTCTGGCAATGTATACCTTGCCCAGCCAATCGCCCCTAACATAAAGAAGAATAAAGGTTGTAATTTGCCGAAATAGTCTACCGTAAATCCAATAAGAATCAAGGACATGAAGGCTAATAGCCAGGCTGTCACCATCCATCTTACTGATTCTGGCTGGCGGCTGACATTATTTAGTGTGTTGAATACGGCATAAAAGCAGGCCATTAATACAAATAAGAGGGCAAAAATACCATGCTGTAAAGTCAGCAATAGCCAGAAGCTATCAATACTGTCACCCATCCAGTCTTTCCAGTACGGGCGTGTCCAGTCATTGTGTGCAATGCCCAGAATCGGGTTATTCAGGATGTCATCCATACTGTACTCCCACTGCAGCATGCGGAAATAACCGGTATTAGGATTAAAGGTCAGGTAGGAAATCAGGATGCCGAAGAAACCTCTGTTTGAGGCAGCGTTCAGTATCATTGCGCCCGCTATGCCACCAAAAAACAGGGCAACCCATAAACGACGGGCATTGTCCCAGAATTTAACCAGCAGACCGGTGAATCCTTGAAAAATTAAGGCCAGCAAAGGAGCAGAAGACAAGGTCATGATCATTGATAGAGTCAGGCTAAATAAACCCAGGCCATTCAGTGTTGTACGCAAGCGTAGGAAGGCAATCACCGCAAACGGGAAGAACATTGCAGACAAGGTGCCAAACAAAATGGGGTGAGCAAAGACACTGGTCGCCCGCATAATATCGCCCCGGATGTAGTAGTGTGTATACAAGCGGAAATCGAGGGACTTATTACCGGTAAAATTCTCCGCCAGTTCGTGCAGTATACGATGCTTAGCGAATGATTCGTATACAGTCACAAGCAGTAGCGCCATAATCACAAAGATAAATACTTTGTTAAATTTATAGAAGCGTTCCGGCGTATTGATGAACATCCGTGCCAGATAAAAAGCCCCCAACGTTTCCAGTGCGTACAGGCCGGTCGATTCAATGGCTTTCTGCAGGCTATGGTTGTGCCAGAAGCTGGCAAAGGCGAGGCCAATCAGGCCAAAGAGCAAAATGTCTGCCAAATCAATCTGTGCTAGCACCTTATTCAGATTGAAGAAGGCGTAAAGCAAAGCCAGTCCCAGTACTATACGGTATGCTTCGATGCGCACACTACCGGCCATAGTGTAAAATTCGACCGGTATAAAGATGGAAATGAAAAACAGTAGGGCGATAATTCTTAACATATTGGTCTAATCATAGTCTTGCATAAGACGTTTTTTTACGAAAAATAAAACAACGCCACCGGTCAGGGTCAGATTAGCGAGCAGCGATGCAGCAGCAGAGCCTTCTATACCGAACTTGGGGATCAGTATCAGATTCGCGATTATATTGACGATGAGTGCAAAGTAAAGTAATTGATTCAGTGTATTGACTTGTTTTTGAATAATAAACATCAATGAAAAAGTCAGGCTAAACCCGCGAATCAGCTGAGCTGTCAATAGGATGATCAGGGCACTGATAGCTGCCACATATTGTGGGCCGAAAATACTGAGTATAAGTTCACCTGCTACACCAATGATCAATGCCAGGCTGCCTAAAACCCCTGCAACCAGCAGGGTGCCTTGCCAGAAAAATTTCTTCAGGCGTTCAGGTGAGTTGCCATGCATTCTTACCATGCGCGGATAAATAGTTGCTTCCAGTGCAGTCAGGAAAATGCCACAAACAAATGATACCCGTACGGCTGTGCCATAGAGTGCCACCTTCTCATTAGGCAATAAAGCAGCGACGAGAATGCCATCGATGAACAACATCAGAAAAGATACAAAAGCAATCGGAGCCAGCGGTAGTGAATGTGTTAATACTTGCTTGATATTAAATTGCGCGGTTTGTTTTTTAAACAGTGCCGACCACCAGGAACGCACCAGAAACAGAGAGGCAACACCCGCAATCAGCAAGGAAGCAATATAAATCCACAGATAGTTCTGATTTTCTGTGAAGCCAAACCAAAATATTAGTAGCAAGACCAGCATTGAAATAGCGGGCAAAGCGTTCTGTGTTAACAGTGATTCCGTAATGTGATGAGTGGCCTTCATAAAGATGGCATGTGTAGAAATCATATTCCAGAACAGAACGCCCAGTGCGGCAATGGCCAAGGGTAGTAACTGAATCTGGTCATCAAACAGCCATAATTTCATTAGCGGACTGGTCACCACCCACACCGTCATAAACAGCAAGGTACTAACAAACAACATGCGGTAAGCACTGTGCAGGTATTTGCCTTGTGCCGTGTGCAGATCTGTTCCCTCGGGGAGCTGGGCAACGTCTCTCACTAGCCAGTGTTCAACACCTAAACGACTGAATAATGAAACGCCCGTGATCAGTGTCATTAGCGTGATCACCATGCCTGCTTCGTCTTGTGGCAGGTTACGGGTCAGGATGATTAAAACCGCATAATTCAGCGCTACACCTACGAATCGGGCAATAATGGAGATGCCTGACTGCAAAAGCAGCGATGGATTATTCAGTTTCATGCGTTGATTGCCTGATCGAGGAAATCAATTAAGTGGCTACGTTGTGCCATATCATGATGTTCACTGCCGTGCAGCTCATGTTTACGATCCAGCAAGGTACGCATTTCATCAGTGCTATTGGCAGTATAAACGCCAGATAATTTACCCATCCATTCCAGGCCATCAGCCTGATGATCATTACGATGCTCGCCCAGTTTATGTTGGCGATTCATCACAATAATGGGTTTGTTGTTCTCCAGCGCAGTAATAATGTTGCCCATACCCGCATGTGAAATAATCAGGTCGGCTGAGGTCAGCTTTTCATTGAAATCGTCGGTGGTCATGAAACGATCATAACTGGCGTGTTGCGGCGTGTATTTACCACTGGCAATCTGAGCATGAACAGGCATTTTGTTTTCTGTCGCCCACTCATCAACACACTGAATCAAACGATCAAACGGAAATTGTGTACCAACAGCGACAAAAATCATAACACTGACCCTTGATGTTGGATCTTCGTACCATCACTCAGGTGTGGCCATTGCGTCAGAAAAATATCCGCTCGTTTTTGTATCATGCGACCGGCACGAGATATTTTTTGCACATTGGCAATGCTATCAACCCAAATGGTACGAATACCAAATAACTTGCCGAGCATAATGGCTACAGCGCCCGGCGCTGCGCCGGTGGAAATAATGGTATCAGGGCGTTCTTTGAGTAGGATGTAACTGATTTGCAGGGCACAAGGAATTAATTTCCATTTATCATCAGCACTAACATCAACTACCGAATAAACTTTCTGATCTTTTTTTGCCTTGAATAACTTGTCCGGCATAGCGTAAATAACCTGATTTCGGTTTTCTAAGCCATTGCATATTCGCGTCAGTTGTATCCAGTGACCACCGGGTGAAGAAATGGCAAAGATCTTTTTCTGTTTATTCATCAGTAGTACTTCAGGCAGGCTTGCGCAGATAAAATGCGGCCTGATCACCCTGATTCAGCGCATTGAGTTCACGCGAACGGCGTTCAAAAGCTTTTATTTCTTTTGCGTTAAACGGTGATTTTTCTTTGTTCTCCGCCCATGAATTTTCTGAGCGCAACGGAATATCTTGCTCGTACTGTTCACTACCCCAGAATTGGAAGGCATTGGAGTCATAAACTACTTTGTCTACCGTGAAGCCGGTCTGTTCTGCCAGTTTATTAATACTATCGACTGAGTGCAGAAACAGGTGGCGTGGTGCGTCGAGTTGCGACCAGTTAACCCCATAATGCTGCCAGGCATAAGAAGAAACCGTAGGCACCCGTAACAGTGCGGTGCCTCCTGTCGCTAATTGGTTGTAGGTTTTTTCCAGCGTACGTTGTTGTTCCGGCAGGTGTTCAAAAGAATGATGGAACATAATCACATCCCACTCACCGGACTCGCTGAAAATATCACGCTGCTCAATCTTCAAACCATTTGGGTATTGAATGTCCTGCTGATTGAACGGGTCGATGCCCAATGTGTTCTCAAAGCCAATGTTACGTAGGGAATGCAATAAAATACCCGCACCACAGCCCACATCAAGAACGCGGGATTGTTTGTTGATATTTAGCGGCCCTAATGTCGACAATTTGGCATTAGGCATCAACAGGTTTAACAGGCGGCCCGGTAATGACTGGCCGGTAGCTGCATAGTTATCACGTTGCTTAACCAGCTGCTGCTTTAACCAGTTGCCATTATCCGGTGAATCATAAGAATAGTAATTTTCCGACGGGTAATACTCCGGCAAATTATCTGGCACCTGAGTGATTTGCAGGCAGCCACAGTTTTTACACTGGAAATATTCATGCTCGTCACGCATTCCCAGCATCAGCTCTTTAACCTGATAGGTCGTATGATCGTCTGTCGATTCACAGATGCGACATTTCATAGCGTTCATTCACTGCTCTCTGCATGAGATCCAAAGAGTTCGATGCCTTCATCCATCCAGAAACTGGTGTGTTCGAGATACCAGTCCAGTGTTTTGCCTAAGCCGCTTTGGAATGTTTCTACCGGATTGTAACCCAGCTCTTCGCAAATTTTACTGTTGTCGATAGCGTAGCGGCGGTCATGGCCGGGGCGATCATTGACATAAGTGATCTGATTTTTATGCGGCACATGCGGCGAGTCAGGGAAGCGTTTATCAAGTAGGTTGCATAAGGTATGAATCAGATCCAGATTAGTCTGTTCATTATTACCACCGATATTATAGGTTTCACCCAAACGGCCCTGGCGGATAATCAGATCGATGCCGCGATTATGGTCATCAACGTATAACCAGTCACGCACCTGCTGACCATCACCATAAATAGGCACTGACTTACCCTGTAATAAATTAGAAATCGCCAATGGGATTAATTTCTCAGGATATTGATACGGGCCGTAATTATTAGAACAATTACTGGTCGTAGTCTTCAAACCATAAGTATGCTGATAAGCCCGCACAATATGATCCGATGCCGCTTTACTGGCAGCATAGGGTGAATTCGGCGCATACGGCGTCACTTCTGAAAAAGCAGGATCAGTCGCACTCAGCGTGCCATAGACTTCATCAGTTGAAACATGATGAAAGCGGTGTTCATATTCGTCTTTTTCATCCAGCCACACGGTCTTTGCTGCTTTCAGCAGGCTGTGTGTGCCGTCAATATTGGTTCTCAGGAACGCATCAGGAGCATAAATAGACCGGTCAACATGCGATTCCGCCGCAAAATGCACGATGGTTTCAATA
>CALHAO010000098.1 GCA_937931765.1 uncultured Thiotrichaceae bacterium | reverse complement strand
AACATTCTGTTGGGGCGAACTGATGTAACTGAAGAGCAGCTCCTCAATGCAACGGCTTTGGCCTGTGCAGATACTTTCATTGAAGGGTTGCGCGACAGTAAGGGCCGAAAAGGCTATGACGCGCATGTTGGTGAGCGCGGTGTGAAGTTATCTGGAGGTCAGCGCCAACGCGTGGCTATCGCAAGAGTCATTCTAAAAGACGCACCTATCCTTATTCTTGATGAGGCAACTAGTGCGTTAGACAGTGAAGTTGAGGCGGAAATTCAGGAGTCTTTGGTTGGAGTTATGCAAAGCAAAACCGTGATTGCGGTTGCTCACAGGTTATCAACGATTGCTCAAATGGATCGGATTGTCGTGCTAGATCAGGGCAGGATTGTGGAGCAAGGCACTCATGAGGAGTTAACTAAAATGGGTGGGTTGTATGCGAGTTTCTGGAATCGTCAATCGGGTGGGTTTATTGATACTGAGTAATCCACGCCTTGCCAAAACCTCATAATAACCTCGTTGAATAAAGGCATTGCTTCAGAATAAGCAGAATGCCCTTTATTTGGAAAATAGTCAGTTTCGAGTTTGTTCACTGAGTATCGGCATCTCTACTAATCCATTTGAAAAAAGTGTCCAGCGAGGATTCTTCTGAAGCGTCAGTTTTTTGCGTGTTAATTGCGCTTGGCGTAGTGTCTTTGGGCGGCAGGAAAGTAATACTATTATTCTCAGTGCCTATTGTTTCAATATTCGGGGTGCTTTGGGTGCTTGTGTTGCTTGGTCTACTTTGCTGTACGGGGCTCTTAGCACTAACAACAATATTCAGTGGCTCACCAAACACAGTGAGGCTTTCAGACCCTACTTTATTCGCTGTAAACCTTACCTTTAATGCATTTGTATCAGCTCCACATCTTTTGCTTTGGATAACGCCTTGTCCGGCATTTGAAAAGAAACCCGTTTCAGAGATTGGCAGCTGGATACTAATGTCTGACCACCGGAGGGAATCCTGCCCGCATAGATCGATTGCCCCATTAACAATAGCTGACTCGCCAACCTTAAGTGAGACATCTTGTACAGGGATAATATAGTCTATTTCAGGGGCTTGCCTCAATACACTGCACCCTGTGATATGGATGGATATAGCTGTGATCAACGAAAGTTTTAATAGGTTGTTCATTTTATTCTCCGATTGAATAATGTTTGGTACGAATCGTCATGTCTTCTCTCAACTAGCTTATCGTACATCCCCCTTGCAAGCATTTCCTGGTTAAAAACAACCGTTCAGCCTGTGCGCACCGTTTTCAGCTCTTCTGCAGAACCACGTTCACATTATAGCTGTTCTGTGGAAAGAGGAAAGTCAGAGTGTAGTGGGGCAAAGGTTCTTATTGTTCTCAAAAAACTGCGACCATTTTGCTGTTGCTACGTCTTTAATAATAACGTACATGAAAGGATTTCCTTCCAAGCATGAAAGTCTACGACTTTCACAGTAACGCACATTAACGAATTTCCTTCCAAGCATAAAAGTCTACGACTTTCACAGTAACTAACCATTATTCAGAGGCATACAATGAAACGTTTCCATACTCATATTTCCGTTGATGATCTTGCAGCAAACATAGAATTTTACAGCCAGCTATTTGGACAAAAGCCTAGTCTGACCAAAGAAGACTACGCAAAATGGATGCTGGATGATCCACGTATTAACTTTGCCATATCAACGCGAGGCCACGAAGCCGGACTTAATCATTTCGGTTTACAGGCAGATACCGAAGAGGAGTTGGCTGTGCTAAAACAGCAGTCTGAAGCCGCGATGGGCTACGAAATAAGTGCCGCAGATGCGGATACCTGCTGTTATGCGCTCAGCAAAAAATACTGGGTGACTGACCCTTCAGGCATCCCTTGGGAGCATTATATTTCGATGGGAGAAAGCAAAACATTCAACGACCCTGCCAGCAACAGCGGCGGGTGCTGCATTCCTTCAGCGCCTGATAACACGGCTGTTCAGAATGGTAGCAGTCAAGGTGGTTGCTGCTAATGACCACGTTAACCATTCCGGATAAACATGGATTAGGTGATGCTTACCAAGCGTTGCACAGTAGTTTGCTGGGGTGGTTAATCGCTAAAGTTGATGATCGCTCCATCGCTGAAGACTTGCTGCATGATGTGTTCAGGAAAGCGCTGGTAGCCAGTGATCAAAAATCGCCGCCTGAAAATATTAATGCCTGGTTGTTTACCATCACCCGCAATACTATGATTGATTACTATCGTAGCAAGCGCCTGATGCTTGAGCTGCCGGAAGACCTGCAATCTGATGATGGACAAGATAATGCGCATCAGCAGTTGTCGGCGTGTTTATTGCCGATGGTGAAGCAACTACCAGCGATCTATCGGGATGTCTTAATCGCGGTTGATTTTGAAGGCGGCACTCAACAAGCAGTGGCCGATGAAGAAGGTGTATCACTGTCTGCGATTAAAAGCCGGGTCAGCCGGGGGCGTCAGTTGCTGCGGAAATCGTTAGTCGCATGCTGTCATATTGAAACTTCCGGCTCAGGGAATATTGATGATTTTTACCAGAAATCACCTTCTTGTGGCTGTTAGGTGCGGTGTTATCCAAGCCTAATCGCGTCATCACAAACCCGACACATCCACCCAAGGATCGTTCTTCTGAATCAATTCAATGATCTGCTGATAGCGGCTGCCTTCTTTAAAGCTTTGATAGGTTTCGGTAGGCTCACCATTAATATCCTTCACAAATTTACTCGCCAAAATCGTCCAGTTCCTCTGCGTATCATCTTCAATATCCGGCAATGAATCCGTGATACTCGCCGGTGTCGGCTGCACTTCCCACGCACCCTGGTCACGCGAGAGATACAAAGGCCCGGCACCATAATGACCTTTGATATAGATAGCGCCTTTACTGCCATAAAACATCAGATAATCATCATTAAAGCGCGGCACAATTCCACCATGCTTGAAGAGTAGGGATACGGGTTGTGCTGCCGGATAATTACTCTCAATCTTAGCCAGCACAGTATAAGACCACTCTGTATCGCACTCAGCCCATTCCAACTCAGGGTCACTAATATCTTCAGGGATAAAATTCCGGCGTTCAGTGAAGTTATGCACACCCTCAACCACCGGTGCTTTGGGCATGTCGTTTCTGACCTCACCGCTAATGGCCAGAATGTTTTCGCCCAACACATAAGTGGTAATCGACAATAAATGGGTGAAGTTATTATTCAGTCGACCACCGCCCTGATCTTTGCGGTGCGACCAGCCGAAAGGAATATGCGGATCAAGGTTGAAGTGAGAGATACATTCGACTTCCCTCGGTTCACCTATTACACCCGCTGCCACCAGTTGTTTGGCATGAATCACTTCCGGCATATACCGGTAGCTGGCAGCAAATGCCGTCTTCACCCCCATTTGCAGTGACTTCTCATACATGGCCTTGCCCTCAGCGCCCGTCGTTGCGAGTGGTTTATCACAAAACACATGACAGCCTGCCGCCATCGCTTCCATGATCGGCTCATAGTGCGCGCCGCCCGGTGTGCCTATCGATACAATGTCTGGCTTGTTTGCCTGTAATGCAGCAGTCCAGTCGGTTCCGGCGTAGGGAATATTCAGCTTTTTGGCAACATCCTGCACCACACTTTCTGTGCGGCCAACGATGCCGACTATCTCTGCACCGACGGCTCTGAATGCTTCAGCGTGGCCTTGGCCTGCAAAGCCGGTTCCCAGAATTAAAACGGTCTGTTTTTTCATGGTTTATGTCCTTATATTGTAGTAAAGGCCAAATCCCCTCCGCCTCCCCTTTTACAAAGGGGAGTGCCCTCTAGTAAAGTCAGAGGGTTACTGGAGCTGGATGGCCTCCCCCTTTGTAAAAGGGGGAACGAGGGGGATTTCAATCTTTTGCGTGAGTGGATGGCTGTGAGTAGCCCAACACCATACGCGGCATCTCAATCCCACTAACCCCCGGCACCCTCAGCGCAAACAAACCACCCGCCTGTGGCTGACGAGTACCCGCTGTAATATCACCCCCCAAAGAAGTCACAAACAACGTATCCATATCAGCGCCACCAAAAGCGATCTTAGTCGGCTTCTCGACCGGAAATTCAATAGTCATATCAACTTTACCTTGCGGTGTAATGCGCACCAGTTCCCAGCCACTGACACCGGCCATCCAGTAACAACCCTCTGAATCAATAGCGCCACCATCCGGACGGCCCGCGCGTCCATGAGTATCGAAAAACACCCGCTTATTAGACCATTCACCGTTATCGAGATCATAGTCATACGC
The DNA here is from genome assembly GCA_937931765.1 of uncultured Thiotrichaceae bacterium. Lineage (GTDB taxonomy): Bacteria > Pseudomonadota > Gammaproteobacteria > Thiotrichales > Thiotrichaceae > Thiolinea. The sequence goes on along the minus strand of CALHAO010000098.1, from coordinate 692 downwards.
CCAGAGGGTGCGCACCGCTGAGAATGAATCCGATACGTATCCGGTGCGTCCATCCGGCGAGAAGGCCAGGCCATTTATAATGTGGAAGCCGCTCATGACTATGTGTGCTTCGGCTCGTGCCCTAAGCGGAGTCGAAGGGCAGAGTGAATAGAGTGCACCAGAAGCATCATGCACATGATCACCATTAGTGCGCATAGTGCCCGCATAAAAGCGTCCGCGATGGTCAACAGTGCCATCATTGAAACGATATTTCTGCGCACCGACGTCAGGGCCGGAGAGGAATGTTTTCTGCTGGGTATCAGGTGAGAACTCATAGAAACCAGAACTGAGTGCCAACACAACTGTGTCACGTTCAGTAAGTGCAAAACAGCCCAGTGCCTCGCCCATTGACCAACTTTGGTTGCTGCCATCAGCGGGGTTGAAGCAGTGCAGGGTGCCTGCCGGAATATCTACCCAGTACAGCACCTGTTTTCTGGAGCACCAGATACCACTTTCGCCGATATTGGCTTTAACGTCGAGTACACATTCAATGCTTGGCTTAGCCATAGTTTTCCTCCGTAAATATCGTCATGGTTTATGTCAGGCTTTTCTTCCACTGCCCCTGATACATACGTCGATGGAAGGGCACTGATTTAATGATTTCTTCCAGTAATATCAGTCCAAAAACCCACACCGCAGATAGCTCAAGATAC
>CALHAO010000097.1 GCA_937931765.1 uncultured Thiotrichaceae bacterium | reverse complement strand
CGGTGTTGCTGATGCTGGAGGATGAGGCATGAGTGTTCCGGCGACCAAAACGAATACGCAGGTGACTATCTTTGAAGTCGGGGCGCGGGATGGCTTGCAGAATGAGAAGGTGATGATCCCGACAGCCGATAAGGTGGCTTTGGTTAATCTGTTATCTGAAACCGGTTTACGCAAGATTGAGGCGGCTAGTTTTGTTTCACCTAAGTGGGTGCCGCAAATGGCGGATTCGGCGGAGGTGATAGCCGGAATTCGTCGGGCGGAAGGCGTGTCTTATGCAGCGCTGACCCCGAATATTAAGGGTTATGAGCGGGCGCGTGAGGCGGGTGTGGATGAGGTGGCGGTGTTCGCCTCGGCCTCGGAAGGTTTTAGTCAGCATAATATTAATTGTTCGGTGGCGGAAAGTATTGCGCGTTTTACGGCATTAATGGCTGTTGCGAAGCAGGATGGTATTCCTGTGCGCGGTTATGTGTCCTGTATTGTGGCTTGTCCTTATGATGGCGCGGTGGAGCCTGCTGCGGTGGCGGGTGTGGTGAGGCAATTGCTAGATGCCGGTTGTTATGAGGTCTCTCTGGGGGACACCATCGGTGCGGGTGATCCAGCGAGTATTGCGGCGATGCTGGATGCGGTGTTGACGGTGACCACGGCGGATAAGCTGGCGGGGCATTATCATGATACCGGTGAGAAGGCGCTGGCAAATATCCGGGTTAGTTTGGATAAGGGGCTGCGGACTTTTGACTCGGCGGTCGGTGGTTTGGGTGGTTGCCCTTATGCGCCGGGAGCTAAGGGGAATGTGTCATCGAATGCGGTGGTGGCTTTATTGCATGAGCTGGGTTATGAAACCGGTATTGATGAGGTTAAATTGGCGGAGGCCAGCCGGTTTGTTGAGGATTTGAAAGGACGTTTGTCATGAGTGAGGTACAGAAATTTCCGCAACTTTCGCAGTTTACGCCGGAAACTTTGAGTATTGATGTGGATGAGCACGGTGTGGCGACGCTGACCATGATGCGGGCGGAGAAACACAATGCCCTGAATGCACTAATGATTCGTGAGATGCGGGCAGTGGTAAAGCTGTTGGCGGCGGATAATACTGTGCGGGTGGTGATCCTGGCGGCTGCGGGTAAGAGTTTTTGTGCCGGTGGTGATCTGGTCTGGATGCAGGAGCAGGCGGCCAAAGATAGAACGGGTAAGATGCAGGAGTCTTCGCAGCTGGCGTATATGCTGCGGGAGCTGGATGTTTTGCCAAAGCCGTTGATCGGTCGGGTGCAGGGGGCGGCTTATGGCGGCGGGATTGGTATGTTGTCGGTGTGTGATACGGTGGTGGCTGTGGATACGTGTAAGTTTGCGCTGACTGAAACTAAGCTGGGTTTGATTCCGGCGACTATCGGGCCTTATGTGGTGCGACGCATGGGCGAGGGTAATGCGCGGCGGGTGTTTATGAGTGGTAAGGTGTTTGGTGCGATTCAGGCTCAGGCGCTGGGGTTGGTGACTGAGGTAGTGGTGGCGGATGAACTGGATGCAGCTGTTGAGCGGGAAGTGAAACCTTATTTGTCCTGTGCACCGGGGGCGGTGGCTGATGCTAAGGCATTGTGTCTGCATCTGGCGCGGGAAGGTGGTGATATGCTGGATTATACAGCGGGCAAATTGGCGGATCGCTGGGAGTCGGATGAAGCTCAGCATGGCATTACCTGTTTCTTTGAGAAAAAGATGGCGGACTGGGTGTAATACAAACACTCAGTCAATGTGGTGGGTGGGTTTAGTTTATGGGATTTTCGTATTCAGATAACGGAGTGCAGCATCCAGCGCAGCATCTTTACCATTAGCAAAGCCTTCCAGATCAAACGCGGTAGTCTCAATGTCAACCGGAATGCCCTGGGCTTCATAATTGTGTCCGGCATAATCAAGATAAATCTCGTTGGAGAGTTCAACTGACATACCGTTAAGCAGTGTTTTTTCCAGGATGTCGGAGAGTGATCCGCTACTAGGCTCACCGATCACACTGACTTCAGGAATAGAACGCATTGCCATCAGAAAGATTTCTGCGGCACTGACAGTCATGCCGCTGCTTAATATTGCGATGGGTACGTGTAATTGTTGTTGCGCCGGATTGAGGTAGACCTCTGCATTGGGGGTGCGACCCTGCCAGTTGTCAGTGTATTTACTGAGCGCTAACTGACGTTGCCGGGTGAAATGGTTGGCGATGGCTAGGCTGACTGTGTCATAACCACCACCATTGAGCCGGACATCAATCACCAATGCTTTAACACCCCTAAGGTCATTTACAACTTGTGACATGATGTCTTCTATGGCGACCAGGTCTTGCAATTCTGTATCATGAACGTCGACCTCGTTACTCACTTCCGCCATGCTGTTTAACTGAAGGTAGCCGATATTTTCATTTATCTTTCCCCATAAGGCGACGTCATCATGTGGCCCTCCGTCCCGTTTAATATCGTGTAGATAAGTGTTTTGCACCTGTTGAATGTTTTTCAGTTGTGCATCAAAAAATTCCCAAAACTCGCTAACCCTACTCTGTTGTTTAAAAGCTTGTTGCAGCGCGATAATGGTGTTTGGCGGCTGTTCAGGTGAGAAATCATTGTCACGTGCGCTGAGGAAGACATGGCTATCATTTATCGGAGTGAGCATCTTGGCTAAGATTCGAAACAATGCTTCCTGGCTCATAGCATCATTGACCAACGGGCGATAAGTTGTGTACTGCTGTTGCCAGTCGACACTGCGCTGGCTAAAAAAAGCGTAGTAATCGTTAAAGTTGTGCCAGAGGTGTTCAAATTGCTGGGTGGGTGTGGCGTTGGTAATTAACCTATCGGTTTGGCAATTAACGGGTAATTGATTCAGGCGGGTAAAATAAGCCTTAAAACCAACTGATGGATGGGAGTTGGTAGCCATGTTTATATTATGAGTAACTTTATTCAGATTCGCGCTACTCAGTGACCTCTTTCTGATGCAGGTCTTACGAGTATGTTGGTAGTAGTCTGCACTGTCTTTGTTAATCACAAAAATATCACCGTAACCGACTTGTTCCCAGATACCATAGATGTTTTCGTAGTTGACTTTCTTGGCTGCACTACCGTCGCAGCTGATCAGCAAAAGACTAATCGACAGTAGCAAAATCTTGGAAAACAGATGATTGTTGGGGGCACTACGTCGTTTCATGTGATAGTTCACTATAAATGTTTAAACAGGAGTGGTAAAAATTTAGACACTATAATGCATGT
>CALHAO010000096.1 GCA_937931765.1 uncultured Thiotrichaceae bacterium | reverse complement strand
AACCGACTCAGCAACAGTCAATTTTCCTGACCCACACCAAACATGCTAACATCCGCCCCCTCTTCGGACAGGGCAAAATCATGACAGCAGCATTAACTATCCGTGACCTGAAAAAAACCTATGACAACGGATTCGTGGCCTTAAAAGGTATTGATCTGGAAGTGCAGCAAGGCGATTTTTATGCACTGCTCGGTGCCAATGGCGCAGGTAAATCCACCACCATCGGTATCGTCAGCTCACTGGTCAACAAAACCTCAGGCCAGGTCAGCATCTTCGGCTACGATCTCGACACACAGCGTGAGAAAGCCAAAGCGCAAATCGGGTTGGTACCACAGGAATTCAACTTCAATATGTTTGAACCGGTGGGCGAAATCATCATCAATCAAGGTGGTTATTACGGCATCCCGCGTGTGGCCGCGACCAAACGTGCGGAAGTCTTGTTGAAGCAACTCGGCATCTGGGAAAAGCGTCACGATGAGGCCCGACAGTTATCCGGTGGTATGAAACGTCGCCTGATGATCGCCCGTGCGTTGATTCATGAGCCACGCCTGCTGATTCTTGATGAACCTACTGCCGGGGTTGATATTGAAATCCGTCGTTCCATGTGGGCATTTCTCAATGAGTTAAACCAGAACGGCACCACGATTATTCTGACCACGCATTATCTGGAAGAAGCGGAAAGCATGTGTCGCAATATCGGTATCATTAATCAGGGCGAACTGATTGAAAACACGAGCATGAAAACTCTGTTGCACCGCCTGGATATAGAAAACTACGTCTTTGACTTGGAAAACCCAATCAAGCAGCTGCCGGAAGCGGACGAGCACTGCAATATATCCCTACGCGATGCCACCACGCTGGACGTCGAATTCAATAAACAGAACTATTCACTGAATCAGGTATTTAGCTACCTGAATCAACACCAACTACAAGTCAGTAGTATGCGCAATAAAACCAACCGGCTGGAACAGTTATTCATGGATATAGTCGAGGGCAGCAAATCATGAGCAAACAAGAAATCTGGGTCGCTTATTACACCATCCTGATCCGTGAAGTATTACGTTTCTCACGCATCTGGGTGCAAACCATCCTGCCGCCGGTGATTACCACTGCACTGTACTTTGTTATCTTCGGCAACCTGATCGGCCCGCAAATTGGTGAAATGGATGGCCATAAATACATGGACTTCATCGTACCTGGCCTGATTATGATGGCGATTATCACCAACTCCTACGGCAATGTGGTTTCATCCTTTTACAGCAGTAAATTTCAGGGCAATATCGCCGAAATGCTGGTATCACCTGTGCCAAACTGGGTCATTCTCGCCGGATTTGTCAGCGGTGGTATCGCACGCGGCTTGACCGTCGGTGTCGCCGTCACCCTGGTCTCACTATTTTTCAGCGACCTGAGCATTAAACACTTCTTCGTGATGGTGAGCATCGTACTGCTCACCTCGACTCTGTTCGCACTGGCCGGACTCATTAACGCGGTCTACGCCAAAAGCTTTGACGACATTGCGATTGTACCGACCTTTGTACTGACTCCCCTCACCTACCTGGGCGGCGTGTTCTATTCCATCAGCATGTTATCTGAATTCTGGCAGAACTTTTCTATGCTAAATCCGGTGCTATATATGGTGAATGGTTTTCGCTTTGGCATACTGGGTGTGTCGGATATTCCGATCGCGGTGAGCTACGGAATTATTATTGCATTTATAATTGGGTTAGCAACGCTGAGCATGTCTTTATTAAACCGTGGCGTGGGAATTCGGAGTTAATTACCCGCACAAATAATGAACTTTAGTACGACTGAAGGCAACAAACTTGCACAGATCATTAATTAAGACAGTACCAGTAAAAAATGCAATACAGAAAAGAAATAGACGGTTTACGGGCTTTGGCAGTCGTTCCGGTTATATTGTTCCACGCAGGCATCCAAGGCTTCAGCGGCGGCTTTGTTGGCGTGGACATCTTTTTTGTTATTAGCGGCTACCTGATCACCTCGATAATTGTTGCTGAACTGGAAACTGGTGATTTCACTATCTCCGGTTTCTATGAGCGCCGCGCCAGACGTATCTTGCCTGCGCTGTTTTTTGTCATATTAGTCAGCCTGCCACTCGCTTGGTGGCTACTACTCCCACATGAATTGGTCGCCTTCGGGCGCAGCATTATCGCTGTCATGGTATTCGCCTCCAATATTCTGTTCTGGCAGGAAAGCGATTACTTTGCCACCGATTCAGAACTCATCCCCCTGCTCCACACCTGGAGTCTGGCGGTTGAAGAACAATATTATTTAATATTTCCGCTACTATTATTAGTCTGCTGGAAACTAGGCTTACGTTGGGTCACCGCGATTCTCGCCACCATCGCAGTGATCAGTCTTGGGCTGGCAGAGTGGGGCTGGCGTCATGATGCTTCCGGTAACTTCTACCTGCTGCCCAGCCGCGCATGGGAATTAATGGCGGGTGCGGGTTGCGCCTTATATCTGAGCAACAAACCACAAGCCACCGGTACACTGAGTCAGGTACTCAGCTTAGCCGGGCTAGGGTTATTGATGGCCTCCATACTCTGGCTGGACGACACCATTCCCTTCCCCAGCATCTATGCCATTTTGCCGGTTCTGGGAACAGCGCTGATCATCCTGTTTGCCCACCAGGGCAACTGGACAGGCAAACTACTCTCACTACCGGCACTAGTTGGCATTGGACTGGTTTCTTACAGCGCTTATCTATGGCACCAACCTATGTTTGCCTTCGCTCGGTTATATTATGCAGAAGAGCCGGGCTTAGTTATCATGTTGGGGCTAGCTGTATTGGCATTCGTGCTGGCTTTCATTAGCTGGCGCTTTGTCGAGCGGCCTTTCCGCCAACGTCAGAACTTCAGCCGCAAACAGATTTTCATCATGGCATTGATGGGAAGTATTGCATTTGTACTCATCGCACTGGCACTCATCATGCTAGAAGGCATTCCGGCACGTTTTGCTTAACACTTCAGCACTATTTGTCTGAAAAAAGGACGGAACTACCATAAAACAGTTCCTGTCAAAATCACTGTAACACGCATGTAGGGCATACAGCCCGCACGCATGAAAGTTTTCAACTTTCACAGTCATATTAAAAAACATAAGGGGAAAGGACTCACCATGGCTATGCTAAAACCACTCGCATCTTTAACATTACTCACTCTGCTTCTTGGGGCAGCTTCATTTCTGGCCAGCAGCAATGCTTCAGCCGATTTCCGCAGCGACATGCTAAAAGCAGCTGACCCGAAAGCCAGCGGCGAATATGTCCGTGCACGCTTTCTGAAACAGATGAAAAAGCCTTTTAATGCGTCAGACAGCCGCCCGAAAGCAATTCTGGTCGGCGACAGTCACGCACAAGATTTCTATAACGCGATACTGGAAAGTGGCTCAATGTCCGGCTACCAGATCAGCACCCGTTATATTCCAACGGTATGCCAGATGTACCTTGGAGCTGAGAATATAACTGGCTTACGCGACTCACGCCACGCTTCCATTTGTGCAAAATCCGACACACTGGAACAGGCTAAAGCACAGATCAGTGAAGCTGATGTAGTCATACTGACATCCAACTGGAAAGAATGGTCAGCAAAACGCCTACCGGGAACTATCAAGAATCTGGCACTGAGACCTGATCAGAAGCTAGTGGTTATTGGCCGCAAGAGCTACGGCAAACTCAATATCCGTAAATATGCACGGATGCCGGAAGCCCAACTAAAAACCTTACGTAATGAGGTCGATGGCCCACAATTGAAGATTAACAATATGCTGAAAGCCAGTATCCCGGCTAATGTGTTTGTTGACCAGCATCAACTGGTTTGTGGTGGTGCAAACGACTGCCCTGTTTTCACTAAGGACATGGGTTTGATTACCTTCGATGGCGGACACTTTACACCGCAGGGTGCTAAATATGTGGGTGGGCTTTTGTTTAATACGCCGCAGCTTAGGGGTTTTAAGTAACAAGCCTTAAGAGCAACCCCTCCCGGCCTCCCCTTGTCAAGGGAGGAGACCAGACGCTTATCTGTAACCTATATACGAAGCCGGATTAAGCTCCCTCCCTTGACAAGGGGAGGGCTGGGGAGGGGTTTATCTTTGCCTTTCAAACACTGCCCCGAACTACACTTCAAAACAAACATCAGAAACCGCCCCACCCCCCTCAAACGTCCGCTCAACCAACTCCACCTTCCCATCACTCCCCACCAAAATCACCATAGTACAACGCGTCCCATAACCAAACTCAGGCTGATCAATAAACGCAGATGACAACCAACGCTCCTTATCCAGCCCAATACCAGTTTCCGGCAACTGCTCATCCGGTGCAATCTCACCATCCACCATGATAGAGAACAACGACTCCGGCTCCACCATCCCCGCTTCCAGCAAACCAGCCAGCCGCTGTTTACCCTTCACCACCTTAGGCCAAGGCGTATCCAACGCCGCATTACTCAAGCCATGCACACCCGCCACCAACGGTGTAACCTCAGTGACATTCCGGTTAGACAAATAATACATAGCCCCATCCAGGTAGCCCGCCAGTACATTAAACCCCGCATATCGCCCCCGCTCAGCCTGTAAGGTATCCAGACAATCAACCATCGGCAGATCCGAATCCACCAAATCACGAATCAACAAACCCCGCGAACGCTCAGCAGTTTGCGGCGTACCGTCCCGCACGTTCGTCACCAGCGCAAAACGCCGATCCTGTTTATTCACCGCCAGCCATGAACCCATCGACTCCAGATCACGCCCGGCAATCACCCCGTCAGCATCCGCCCATTCGTGCATCGCCAACGCCGGACGCGCATAAAACTCATCACGATTCGCCACCAGAACGAACGGATAATCCGCATGTTGCCCCAAAGCCATTAATGCAAAACACATCAGTAGTCACCCTCGACATAAACCCAGCGGCCATTCTCACGGGTGAACTGACTGGTTTCATGTAACTGTGCTGATTGATCACCATCCTGATAACGGGCGGAAAACTCGACCACACCCTCGTTATCCAGTGGCCCGCCCTTTTCCGTGCGGATAATTTCCAGTCCCAGCCACGCCATTGGGTCAGCTTTTTTCAGGGATTGTTTAGTTGGGCGGGTTTGCGCACTCCAGCTACGATGCAGATAATTAGCTTTTTGCAACACATAGGCACTGTAACGGGAACGCATGAGGATTTCTGCGGT
>CALHAO010000095.1 GCA_937931765.1 uncultured Thiotrichaceae bacterium | reverse complement strand
TCACTTCCCTTTGATGAGATTGAATTTGTGCCGATTCGTGCGCAAGGTGCGGGTGGGCAGAATGTCAATAAAGTGTCCTCCGCGATTCATTTACGCTTTGATATTGCGGCCTCAGGCCTGCCGGATTTTTATAAAGAACGTTTGCTGGCATTAAAGGATCAACGCATCAATAAGGACGGTGTGATTGTCATTAAGGCGCAGCAATTCCGTACGCAGGAAAAGAATCGCAGTGATGCATTAGAACGGCTGGCCGAATTGATTAAGGGGGCGACGGTAGTGCAGAAAGCCAGGCGGGCGACTAAGCCTAGCCGGTCTGCAAAACGTAAACGCATGGACAGTAAGACGAAGAAGGGTAATGTGAAGGCGCTGCGGGGGCGGGTGGTGGATTAAGGAAAGAGTCTTTCATCCTTCGGCAAATATCTTTGCCAGATCTGGCTCTTCCTTATTATCTCTGATGTCGATTTTGCTTTCGATGTGCTGGATATGTGCATGCATTAAACGAGTAGCTGCTTTTTCATCTTTTTTAATAATAGCATTCAGAATATCAGTGTGTTCATCCTGTGGGCAGAGCTTGTGGGTATCGACTTCGTATTGTGCGATGATTAACGAGCAGCGCGACACCAGTGAGCGCGAGAAGCGGGCAAGAAATTCGTTGCCACAAAATTCAGCCAGTAGCAGATGCCATTCACCGGATAAACGTAAAGCGCGGCCCTGATCACCCTCACTGCGGGCTTGCTGTTCTTCGATGGTAATTAATCGAAGTTGCTCGATGTGTTTAGGTTGAATGTGTTTACAGGCCTGTTGCACGACTGCGAGTTCAACCGTGCGCCGGGCTTCAAAGGTTTGTTTGGCTTGCTCATACGACGTATTGGCGACAATTGCGCCACGATTACGGTGAATTTCAACCACCCCTTCATGTTCCAGGCGTTGTAACACCTTGCGGATAATGGTTCGGCTGACGCCAAACACCTGTCCAAGTTTATCTTCAGACAACCGTGTGCCCGGTGCCAGTTTTTGTTCCAGTAGTGCATCAAAAACTTTTCCATAGATGGCAGCATCACGTGATTGTGTTTTAGCAATATTTACATCAGTCATATTTATTAGAGTAAGCCTTATTGTTTTTGTTATTCTCCCTCCGCAAGTAAGGGAGAATAGTCAGTGTGGTGAGTTTACTTCGGTAATTTACCGTTGACACCTTTCACATAAAAACCCATTTTTGACATGTCTTCATCCGACATGTTTGTGCCTTCAGCAACGATTTCCTTACCATCCTGATCGACCACCGGGCCAGCAAAAGGATGTAAGCTGCCATCAACAATAGCCGCTTTAGCTGCTTCTACTTTAGCGACAACTTCTTCCGGCACGGCCTTGTTCATTGGAGCGAGGTTAATCATTTCATCTTTGATGCCACCCCAGACTGAACCTGGTTCCCATTTACCGTCTAAGGCAGCCTGTACTACCTTAGTGTAGTAGCTTTCCCAATGGTGTGTGACGGCGGTTAAGTGTGCTTTTTCACCATATTTAGACATATCAGAGTGATAGGCTACGGAATAAACGCCTTTTTCTTCTGCTGCAACCGTTGGAGCGGTTGAATCGGTGTGATGAGTGACCACATCGGCACCCTGATCAATCAGTGCATCAGAAGCTTCACGTTCACGACCCGGATCAAACCATGAGTTAGTCCAGACAACATTTAACTCAACGTCAGGATTCACACTTTGTGCGCCACGAAGATAAGCATTAATGCCCTGCAATACTTCCGGAATCGGGAAAGCTGCGACATAAGCCAGCTTGTTGCTCTTAGTCATAGAGCCTGCAACAATACCTGACAAATAACGGCCTTCGTAAAAACGAGCGTTGTAGTTACCCAGGTTCTTGGCCGCTTTATAACCGGTAGCATGCTCAAAATGTGTTTTGGGGAACATTTTAGCGACTTTCAACATTGGGTTCATATAACCGAATGAGGTGCCAAAAACCAGCTGATGGCCGCTGGCTGCCAGCTCACGGGTGACACGTTCTGCTTCAGCGCCTTCTGGCACACTGTCGATCACTTTGACTTCAATTTTGTCGCCGAATTTTTCTTCAATCGCTTTGCGGGCGATGTCATGCTGGAATGTCCAACCGGCGTCACCAATCGGGCTGACATAGATGAAACCGACTTTTAATTTATCTTCAGCAGCAGCTGATCCTGCTGTTAGTGCCAGCGCACCGGCTAAGAGTGCAGAACTGAACAGGGTTTTCAATACCCCTGAAAAAGGTTGAGTTGTCATTGGAGTTTACCTCATGTTGTAAAAATAGATTTCAATGTAGTTCGTTGTGAAAAGGCTGCCCCAGAGAGGCAGGAGCATTCATGCGGGTGGTATTCGCATCTCGTGAAATAATCACCAGCACCACAATGGTGGCGAGGTAAGGTAGCATGGTTAGAAACTGAGCGGGGATTTCAATACCGGTGCCCTGCATATGAAATTGGGCGATAGTCACGCCACCGAATAAAAATGCGCCTATCAACACCCGCCCTGGTCGCCAGGTGGCGAATACTACCAGTGCCAGCGCAATCCAACCACGCCCTGAGGTCATGCCTTCTGCCCATAAGGGCGTATAAGCTAGTGATAGATACGCGCCACCCAAGCCCGCCATCATGCCGCCAAATAAAACGGCGAGATAACGGATTTTAATGACGGAGTAACCTAATGCATGTGCGGAAGAAGGTGATTCGCCTGTCGCCCTTAGAATTAGACCACCACGGCTACGGTATAAAAACCATGCAATGCCGATAAATACCAGAATCGCCAGATACACCAGCGGATCATGTGAAAACAGTAGCTTTCCGGCGATCGGAATATCACTTAAAAACGGTATTGATAAGGCCTTAATGCCATCTAGTGCGATACTACTGTATTCCTGTCCGATAAAAGCGCTGAAGCCGATACCAAAAATAGTCAGCGCCAGTCCGGTGGCCACCTGATTGGCCATCAAGCTCAGGGTAATAAAGCCGAAAATCAGCGACATCAATGCACCAGCTACACCACCAGCAATTACCGCCAGCCATAACTGGCCGGTCTCAACGGCGACAATAAAACTACAGATGGCCCCGACAATCATCATGCCTTCCACACCAAGATTCAGTACGCCGGATTTTTCCACCACCAACTCACCCAAGGCAGCAAAAACCAACGGAATACTGGCGGTGACTGTGGCGAATAAAATCAGAATAATGGTTTCGGTATTCATGCTGATTCACCTCCCGCCTTGGTGCTTAGCGGTGCGTTATTTTGTTTGCCGCCCCACACGATGCGGAAATTAATTAACACATCCGTGGCGAGCAAAAAGAACAGCAATAGTCCCTGAAATACACCGCTAACGGCTGAAGGAAGTGACAGGTGCATTTGCGCTGATTCGCCGCCGAGATATAACAAAGACATTAATAAACTGGCCAGCAAAATGCCTACGGGATGCAAGCGTCCAACAAAGGCGACAATAATCGCAGCAAAACCATAACCCGGTGAAATAGGTGAGGTGAGCTGTCCGATGGGGCCTGCTACTTCACTGGTGCCTGCCAGACCGGCTGCTGCGCCACCGGCTAACAGGCCAATCCAGATCATGCGTTTACTGCTAAAGCCTGCATAATCGGCGGCTTTAGGTGCCAGACCAGCCACGCGCATTTGGAAAGCCACCAGACTCCAGCGCAGGAAGATAAATGACACCGCCATAGCGACTAATGTCAACAAAATACCAACATGCGCCCGTGTGCCTTCCAGCATAATCGGCAAAATAGCTGAGTCAGAGAACAGACGGGATTGCGGAAAGCCAAAACCATCCGGGTCACGCCAAGGCCCGTGGATTAACCAGCTCAGTAACATGCCTGCGACATAAACCAGCATCAGACTGACCAGAATTTCATTAGTGTTAAAACGAGTGCGCAGGAAAGCAGGAATCGCTGCCCATGCCATGCCACCGAGCGCTCCGGCGATGAACATCAGTGGCAAGACCAGCGAACTTTCACTCTCATAAAAGAATAGGGCAACACCACCGGAAGCGACTGCACCCATAATTAGCTGGCCTTCCGCACCGATATTCCAGATATTAGCGCGAAAGCCTATCGATAAACCCAATGCAATCAGTGCCAGTGGGGAGGCTTTAAGGATTAATTCGCCTAAGCCGTAGGTGTCGTTAATCGGCTCGATAAAAAAGGCGTGGAATGCTTTCACCGGACTTTGGCCGAGGAACATAAAGACGATCATGCCGAAGAATAACATCAGGCCAATCGCC
>CALHAO010000094.1 GCA_937931765.1 uncultured Thiotrichaceae bacterium | reverse complement strand
ACTGATCCCTCTGATGTATTCGGGCTGATCTGCGTACGTCCGGCTAAGTCCGGTGGTTTAAATAGCCTGGTTAGTTGCGGCGCGGTGTATAACGTTCTGCTGGAAAAATATCCGGAATACCTAGGGGTTTTCTACCGCCCTATGTATTACGCTCATCTTGGCAACGATTCCTCGACAAAATCACCGGTTTTCAGTTATCACGCTGGTAAACTGAGTTGCCGCTACCTGCGGCAATATATTGAACTGGGCGCTGAGCTTGCAAATCGCCCGCTGTCACGCGTTGAGGTGGAAGCGCTTGATGTGTTTGACACCATTATTCATGATGAACAAATTCGTCTGGATATGATGCTTGAACCGGGTGATATGTTGTTCGCCAATAACTACGCGGTGATGCATTCACGTACTAGTTTTGAAGATGTTGAGGAGCCTGAGCAGCGCAGGAAGTTGATTCGCTTGTGGCTGAAAATGGCTAATGCCAGACCATTGGCAGCTGACTTTCCGGGGCGAAACGGTTTTCCTCCGCCGGGTGAGGAATAAGTTTAAGAACGAAAAAAAAGGGCCTGCCCGGTTCTACAGGCAAGCCCCTATTTGTGGAAAAGAAACTCCGCGTTTACTTAGTAAACTCAGGATAAGCTTCCATACCACACTCACTCACGTCAGCACCTTCGTACTCTTCTTCCTCAGAAATACGCAGCCCCATAATGACTTTGATCACCATCCACACCACCAGTGAGGCGGTAAATACCCAGGCGAAAATCACGCCAGCACCCAATGCCTGAGCAGCAAACGAAGCGCCATCATTAGTAATCGGCACAATCATCAGGCCGAATAAGCCAACTACGCCGTGTACAGAAATTGCACCCACCGGATCATCAATACGCATTTTGTCCAATGTCAGGATAGAGAACACCACGATCACACCTCCGGCCATGCCGAATACAGTAGCTAGCAAAGGTGTCGGCGTAGAAGGCTCAGCAGTGATAGCGACCAGACCAGCTAATGCACCATTCAGCGCCATAGTCAGGTCAGCCTTACCGAATAACAGGCGGGCTGTTAACAATGCAGCGACAGCACCACCAGCAGCGGCAGCATTGGTATTCAGGAATACCATCGCTACTGCATTGGCATTGCTGATGTCGCCTAGCTTTAATACAGAGCCACCGTTAAAGCCGAACCAGCCCATCCACAAGATGAAGGTACCCAGTGTGGCTAATGGTAAGTTAGCACCCGGAATCGCATTGATCTGACCGTTGCTACCGTACTTGCCTTTGCGTGCACCCAGTAACAGTACGCCAGCCAGTGCTGCTGAAGCGCCCGCCATGTGCACAATGCCTGAACCGGCAAAGTCAGAGAAGCCGCTTTCGCCTACTTTCAGCTCGAACAGGCCAAATACTGCGTTACCACCCCATGTCCAGCTACCTTCCATTGGATAGATAAAGCCGGTCATTACTACGGTGAATAACAGGAATGCCCATAGTTTCATACGCTCAGCAACTGCGCCGGAGACGATGGACATTGCGGTTGCCACGAAGACTACCTGGAAGAAGAAGTCAGAGGCATTCGAGTAGACTGAATCACCATCAAAACCTGCTTCAGCAGATTCCTTCAGCACGCTGGCGACCAGCACATCAGCACTTTCTGCACCATCCAGTGCAATGCCATTCAGGAACAGGCCACCGCCGTACATAATGTCGTAACCCACAATCAAATACATGATGCAGGCTATAGAGTAGAGTGCCACATTCTTAGTAAGGATTTCAGTGGTGCTCTTGGTGCGAACCAGGCCCGCTTCCAGCATAGCGAAGCCCGCCGCCATCCACATAACCAGTGCGCCACAGACGAGGAAATAGAAAGTATCCATCGCGTACTGTAAATGAAAAATTTGTGTTTCCATGATCGTTTCCCTGTATATCTATTTCTGTAGAAGCCGAAGACTTCTATGTTTGATGGTGAAATTTCTTCATACCTGTAATCGGTTTTTACAATGCTGAATCGTCAGTTTCACCGGTACGGATACGCACGGCTTGTTCTAGCGTGGTAACAAAAATCTTACCGTCGCCGATTTTTCCTGAATTAGCCGACTTAGTGATGACTTCAATCACCTGATCAACCATTGAATCGCTGATTGCTGCTTCCAGTTTGATTTTAGGCAGGAAATCGACCACATATTCTGCACCACGGTATAACTCGGTGTGTCCTTTCTGGCGGCCAAATCCTTTGACTTCAGTGACAGTGATACCTTTTATGCCGACTTCGCCTAAAGCATCACGTACATCATCGAGCTTGAAGGGCTTAATAATGGCTGTAATTAATTTCATAGGGTAACTCCTGATGTTGACGATAAATGTTGTAAAGTTATCTCCAACTAAGCAAGAGCTGTGCCAATGTGTTTATCTGTTTGATTTTAAATAATATTTTTTATTTTTTGTGTTTGGGCGGCAGATGTTTGAAATAAATTAAAGCACTAAAATAGTGCATAAATTTCATTGGGGTGCACTGCTGTATGCTTTATGGTGGGGCAAAAAAAAGCCAGACATAGAGCCTGGCAAAGGTTTTATTGGGGTCTGGAATTTAAAATATCAGGTGGGTATTTTGAGCTTCTGGCCAACACGTATCGTGCTTGAGCGCAGTCTGTTCGCTGACTTGATGGCTGAGACAGAAACACCGTGGCGATCAGCAATCTTCGACAATGAATCACCCGATCTTACGGTGTAATTATTGGTTCTGGCTGAGGCACGTTGCACTCTTTGTGTCCGGCTGCCACCACGAACTGTGTTCGGCGCATGAGCTATCTGAAATTTTCTGACACCTTTGAACATCGCATCAGCCAGCTTTTGCTGATAAGTTGCGGTACGCAGGCGCTTTTCTTCCTGTGGGTTACTGATGAAGGCTGTTTCAACTAGCACAGAAGGAATATCAGGGGCTTTGAGCACAACAAATCCGGCGCTCTCAACTTTGCTACGCAGTGGGTTGCTGACTCTTGATAATTCTCTCAGGGTAGATTTTGCCAGCTCCAGGCTACGATCCATGGTCTCATTCTGACTCAGATCCAGTAGGATAGAAGCGACTTTGGCGCTATTCCCAGCCAGTCTGACATCACCAATTTTGACTTCATAAGCCGAGTTTTCACTCTTGGCCAGTAGTTTGGCCGCCTCACTGGAAGCGCCTTTTTCAGACAGAATATAAACCGATGAACCTCGGATGCGTGAGCTATGGTTTGCATCAGCGTGAACCGATACAAATAAGTCTGCATTATTATTGCGTGCAATATCAATACGTCTACGCAAAGGCACAAACGTATCAGTACTACGGGTCATGATTGCCCGCATCCCCGGCGCTGCATCAATGCGCGCTTTAAGGCGGCGACTAACTGCGAGAACAACATCTTTTTCACGGGTGCCTTTGCGGCCTATCGCGCCCGGATCATGACCGCCGTGACCAGGGTCAATAACGACAACAAAGTTGCCTTGACGGGATGGAGCTGGCGTAGTACTTCTTGCCGGAGTAGGTGCTCTCTTTTGTACCTGTGCAGGCGCTCGCTTCTGTGCGGCTTTAACCGCAGCGCCAGTGCGTAATGAAACTGTCAATACCTGAGAGCCGCCCTGAGCTTTCATATTGGATGATATTTTTACAGGACTGTTTAAATCAAGCACAACCCGTAGCTTGCCACCGCTGTGCGTGGCGTAACGAATACCAGTCAACGGATGGCGTTGTTGTTTACCTTGTTTGAGGTTGCCCTGCATTTTTGTTTGTTGCAGATCAATCACAACCCGGTTCGGGCTTTTCAGTGTGAATACTTTGTATTTAACAGCATTATTAAGAACAAATGATACGTTTACGCTTCCGTTGCTACCTGATAACTTCGCAGCGGTCAGTTTTCCGCTCGTGGCTGCGAATAGATTTGTCGAAATAAAAGGTGTGCTGAGTAGCCCGGCTGTACTGCCAAGTTTCAGCAAAAAATTCCGCCGTGTTAATTGTGTATTTTCCATAATTCTCACCCGTAAACGTCCGATAATTTCTGAGGGAGCCATCGAACATGAAGCGAAGGCTTCACTTAACTATATTACTCTAGCGTATCGATATTTAATTTCAAGTGTTTTTTTATGAAGTTCTCATAAACCATTGATATTTATAATAAATGAAGATTTTATGTTTATTTTTCTGCTAGTATCAGAAATACTAATGATTAACTGTATGTCAGCCGGTGGTAAATAGTTTTCACCGCGTTCAGGCCATTCCAGCAGACAGACGGAAGTGGATGAAAAATAATCCCGGAAACCGATGTATTCCAGTTCGTCCGGTTCCCCTAAGCGGTAAAGGTCAAAGTGATAAATGTCCCGACCATTCAGGTAGTAAGGTTCAACCAGTGTGTAAGTCGGACTTTTGACCACACCCTGATGCCCTAGTGATTGCAGGAGTCCACGCACCAGTGTTGTTTTACCCGCGCCAAGGTCGCCTTGTAAGGTAATCACACAGCCTTTATGATCCGGCAGATTACGTGCGAGTGCGGCACCAAAAGCCAACATGTTGTCCTCACCTTCAACAAGATATTCCTGTTGATAGGGGTAAATGGTTTTGGTTGTTGCAGTCATGGGTTCACCCTGCTTTGTAATAGTCCGATAACATCGCTGGCCAGTAAGCCACGCTCACCACCTTGCAGTGCTGCCTGATCTGCCGCATCCGCATGGATTTGCACGCCGATTTGTGCTGCCGTCATATTGTCCAGTCCCTGCGCTAACAAGGCCGTAATTATACCGGTTAATACGTCGCCCATTCCACCTGAAGCCATGCCTGGATTACCCGATGTACAAAATGTTACACCCTGTTTTGAGGTAATCAGTGTGCCTGCACCTTTGAGCACACAAACACCGCCAAAACGTTGTTGTAATGTGCGGGCTGCTGTGACCCGGTCGGCTTCAATGTCAGCAGTACTGCAAGCCAATAAACGCGCCGCCTCAGCGGGGTGAGGTGTTAGTATCCAATTGTCCTGCCGCCGGTTCATGCCCGCCAGCAAATTCAGCGCATCTGCATCAATAACCATCGGCAGTCCGGCATCCAACGCCAATAATAATAGTTGTTGCGCCCATGCATCTTTGCCTAATCCGGGGCCGATACCCAATGCCGTTTTTTTGTTGAGTAGTGAGCGCAGTTGTTGAGCTGGGTCTGCTGGCTCGATGGCGTGCACCATTAATTCCGGGCGGTGCAGGTTTAGCCAGGCCGCATGTGCCGGATGGGTGGCAATAGACACCAATCCACTGCCACAACGTAATGCTGCTGTGCCAGCCAGTTGAATAGCACCACTCATGCCTGCTGTGCCACCAATCAGTAATGAGTGACCATGATGACCTTTGTGTGCATGGCGCAGGCGTGGTTTCAGGGCTGTTTTAACATCCGCCTGACTGATAATGTGCTGAGCTGTTGGAACTTGTGCGAGAACTTCATCAGGAATCGCTAGTTCTGCCAGTTGCAGCTTGCCGGTATATTGTCTTGCCTGACCCGTGAGCAAGCCTTGTTTCATGGCTATAAAAGTAACGGTTAAATCAGTGACTACCGCAATGCCACAAACCTGTCCGGTATCAGCTTGTAAGCCGGAAGGAATATCCATCGCCAGTACATTAGCAGAGTGGGTGTTTATCTGCTCAATGGCCTGTTTAAACAAACCGGTCACTTCGCGCTGTAAACCGGTGCCAAGTAGTGCGTCAACGATCAGCTCGCAGTCTGGCAGAGGCTGATCCGCTTCAAACGCACTGACTTCACCGCCCGCTGTGAGATAATCCAGATAAGCCTGTTGTGCATCACCACCGAGTTTTTTGGTGTCAACCAATGTTTGCACATTGACCTGCCAACCTGCTGTTAAGGCGAGCCGTGCAAAAACATAACCGTCACCGCCATTGTTGCCTGCACCACAAATCACCCACACTGATTGTGCCTGCGGCCAGCATCTGACCGCCAGATCAAAAGCAGCCTGTGCCGCACGGGTCATGAGTAAATAACCCGGTAGCTTAAATTCTTCAATCGCCACCCGATCCAATTCACGCACTTGTTGAGTGGTGTACACTGCGTGCTTTCTCTGTTGCTTGTCCACGTTATGCCTGACTCTCATTCTGAAAAATCTCTGCCTGCGGATATTAACCTTAAAATCGATGCATGGGGAAAGCAACTGGGTTTTGCTGCCACCGGTATTAGCCAGCTGGATTTGTCTGAGGCTGAGCAGCGCTTATTAGATTGGCTGGGGCAGGGCTATTACGGCGATATGGAATGGATGCACCGGCATGGCACTAAACGCAGTCGTCCTGCTGAATTGCTGCCCGGCACGCTAAG
>CALHAO010000093.1 GCA_937931765.1 uncultured Thiotrichaceae bacterium | reverse complement strand
TTTTTTTCCTTCCTTCCGTTTAGAAGAATGTCCTTTAAGTTCTACACGCCCATCAGTGAAATATTTCTGCTCAGTGATGGAGTGCGGTGCTTGTTCCCACCCGGATGCCTGTAATTTTGGGGTAACATAAACGCGGCAAGTGTCAGCTTCATTAAGCGACATTAGGGTTCCTTAATTTGCCCTATAATTAATCGTATCTTAATCCTAAACCCGCTCAACCTCAAACCCCACCACATTCCGCGAATCCTTACTAAACTCCACGCCGATCAGATAAACCGGCTGCCCCAGCACCATAAATTTATCCGCATAACCCTTATCCTTGATCTGTTGCAAAGCCTTGCCTTCCGGCACTAACTCCACCACCTTAAACTCAAAGATATACACCTGATCATTGAACTGCACCGTCATATCCATGCGCCCATGATTAGTCGCATCCTCAACATCAATCACCAGCCCCAACGACGCAAAATAAGAATAAAACACCGAAGCATAATATCCTTCATAACTTTGCATCTCATTGTTGGTATACCAGTGATACGGGATGCTGGCGTAGAAGCTCTGAAACAGGTTTTTCAGCGCGTCAAAGTCATTCACCATCAACAAACGGTAAAGCTGCGTACTGTTGCGAGTCTGCTCAGACTTATCCTGCACCAATACGGCCAATAAATGCTGATTAAGACTCTGTTCCACCTCACGGTTCGGATAACCCAGCGTATAGAAATACTGACCGCCCAGGTCCTCTTCCAGCTTGATAGTCAGGTAGCCCGTCTGAAACAACAAGGCTTCAGTATCAATCCGCTCAATATCGAAACTACTGATCATATCGCTAGTGGTCAGCATCTTGTCCAGTCGGGGTGTTGAGATTTTATGATCAATCAGCCAGTCCACCAGAAAAGCCGGTGTGCCGGTTTCAAACCAATAATTACTAAACTTACGCCGACGGAATAACTGCAAAATATCAAACGGATTATAAACCCCCTCCCCCAGCCAGTTATAACCGTTATACCACTCGCGGATTTTCTCCCGGTCTAAGCCTTCTAATTCAGCAGCAAACACCGTATCAATATCTTGGTCGGTATAACCACACAGCGTTGAGAAAGCCGGTTCAAGTGAAATATCATTAAGGTTATTCAAGCCCGAAAAAATACTCACCTTGGCAAATTTACTGACGCCGGTAAAAAAGCTGAATTTAACGTAAGCATCATTATCCTTCACCGTGCCGTAAAAACCCCGCAAGGTATCACGGTTTGACCTGGCCACATCCGGTGCCCTTAGCGCATCAAGAATAGGCTTATCATACTCGTCTACCAACACCACAACTGGTTGGCCTGATTGTTCCTGTGCATGACGAATGAGTGACCGGAAACGCCCTGAAAGCGTAGAATGAGTGGTTGAATGCTTAAAAAGCTTATCCAGCTCGTCCAACTGTTCAGTAATGTTTTTCCTCAACTCACCCGATTCTTTGTATTCGCCACCCCCAAAACTGAAGCGTATAACCGGGTACTGAACCGACCAGTCCCACTGACTGTGCGCGGCTAAACCTTCAAACAGCCTTTCATTACCTTCAAACAGTTCTTTCAGTGTATCAAGGAATAAGCTCTTGCCGAAGCGGCGTGGGCGGGATAAAAAATGATGCGGAGCACCCTTGATAAGATCAATGGCCATTTGCGTCTTATCAATGTAATAGCAACCCTCATCACGGATTGTTTTAAGTGTCTGGATACCAATGGGTAATTTTTTGCGCTGGCTCATAGTGCTGACTTCTGAATCATTAGTTATCCCTATTTTACCACATAGGTTTACCAGCAACTGACTGAATCTGCTCCCCTATACCGCCAAACCTTTAACCACCGGATACATCAATCTGAACCGCTGATACGCCGCATCATAAGCCCCAGTCAAAGCACCCTGCGGCTCAATCGTTTCCTCCACCTCCGGCGCAGTACACACCCCAGCCGGATCAGCACCCTCCGATGCAATCATCGCCAAACGCGCCGCACCAAAAGCCGCACCAAAATCACCATCCGCCGGAATATCCACCGGCATATTCAACACCGTCGCCAACACTTGAAGCCAATACTTCGAGCGCGACCCACCACCAACAGCCGTCACCCGTTCCAGCTTCGTACTCGCTGATTCCAGCGCATGCAGATTATCGCAGATAGCAAAAGCCACCCCTTCCAGCACAGACTGCGTCAATGTTTGCTGATCAGATCCGTGCGCAAGACCCAAGAAAGCACCCCGTACCGCAGCATCATTATGCGGCGTGCGCTCACCAGCCAGATAAGGCAGAAAGGTAACCGGTGAAGGTGGTTTCAACGTATCGCCCAATGCCTGAGTCAACACTTCGGCAGGCTTCTCACAAAGGACTGCATACCAATTCAACGCATCCGCCGCCGAAAGAATCACGCCCATCTGATGCCAGGTATCCGGTAAGGCGTGACAAAAAGCATGCACCGCACTAGCGGGATTCGGCAAATAACTGTCATTCGCGGCAAACAACACACCAGATGTGCCGAGCGATACAAAGGCATTACCCGCCTGCACCGTACCCATACCACAAGCCGATGCCGCATTATCACCCGCCCCACCCGCAACCATCACCGCCTGACTCATACCCCAGCGTTGTTGTAATTCGGTTTTCAACTGACCACTGACTTCACTGCCTTCGACCAATGACGGCATCTGTGATTTATCCATACCGCTGGCAGATAATAAAGTATCCGACCAGTCGCGTTGTCCCACATCCAGCCAAGACGTACCCGACGCATCCGACATCTCGGACACATACTCACCGGTTAACCAGAAGCGCACATAATCCTTGGGCAGCAGTACTTTGGCGACCTGATTAAAAATATCGGGTTCATGGTTTTTTACCCATGCCAGTTTTGGTGCGGTAAAACCGGGGAAAACGATATTGCCGGAAATGGCGCGGAAGTTTGGGTTAGCGTCCAGCTCAGCGGCCTCCCTGTGACTGCGGGTATCGTTCCAGAGCATGCAAGGGCGCAATACCTCACCCTTTTTATCCAACAAAGTCGCGCCGTGCATCTGACCGGATAGGGCGATGCTTTTTATGCCGCTCATTGCTTTCGGGTGGGACTGTGCTAACTTATCCAAAGTGTCGCGGGTAGCGTTGATCCAGTCTACAGGGTTTTGTTCTGACCAGCCTGTTTGAAGACGTGAAACGCTGAGATCAGCGTGTGCTGATGCAATGATTTTTTGTGCTTCATCCATGATCAGGGTTTTTACGCCCGATGTGCCAATGTCTATACCAATAAACATGTTTTCTCTTCCGGTTTTTGCCGGATAGTGTACACCGTAACCAGCATGAAAAAACTTTACCATCCAGCATGAAAGTCTACGACTTTCACAGCAATGATTTGTTAAACTTCTGGTGCATGGGCGGGAACAACTATGTAAAGCAACATTTTTACCCCAGCACATGGACACAAAACAACCGGAATATACTTGATGCCAACATGCAGGATTATCGCAGGCCCGAACGGAGCAGGAAAAACCACCTTTGCCCTTGATTACCTGCCTGAGGTGGGTTGTAAAAACTTCATCAATGCCGACCTGATTGCAGCCGGTTTATCACCACTCGCCCCCGAACGTGAACTGCTCACTGCTAGCCGTTTATTCTTGCGCGAACTTGAAAGCAGTATCAACGCAAAAGAAGACTTTGCTTTTGAAACCACACTATCAGGACGCAGCTACCTCAAACTAATGAAACGCCTACAGGCAAATGGCTGGACAGTAGAATTATTCTACTTGGCACTGCCCAGCATGGAAATGTCCAAAGTCAGGGTAGCCGAACGAGTCGCTCATGGTGGACACAATATTCCATTAAAAGATATTGAACGTCGCTTCCCCCGTAGCCTGAAAAATCTATTGACTGATTTCAGCCAACAGGCAGACTATACACGCTGCTTTATGAATAATGACCTGACACCTGTCCCCATATTTGAGCAAAAGGCGGATAGCAAACGCGAAATTTTCCACGATGATTACTACCAACTATTAATGAAGGCCGCCGGATTATGAATAAACCATCTGAAGAAACCCAAAAAATACTCGAGTCATTGCAGCGTGCCGTCACCGCAGCATTGGACAAAAAAAAGCGCCTGGGTCAATATGCTGTTATATGGCAGGATGGCAGACCAGTTGCCATTGGTGAGGACGCACCCGCATCACTCACTGATGATAAAAAGTAATAAAATACTGATTTTAATCACGCAATTCCTCATAAGGCAACCCAACATACTGCTCAGCCATCACCCGCCGCCCCGCCTCAGAACCCAAATAATACCCCAATTCCGAAGTCATAAACCGGCTAAACGTCTCACCACCCATATCCGCCATTTCCACACCACTATAATCATGCAGCATATTACTCATCCACCAGGAAAACCGCTCGCCATTCCACACCCGCCGCAAAGCAATCTCAGAATATTGAGTGATACATTCCTTATCCCCCTGCTGATAAACGCGGCACATAATCTTATACAAAGTCGCCACATCAGACGCCGCCAGATTCAACCCCTTAGCCCCCGTCGGCGGTACAATATGCGCCGCATCACCGACCAAAAACAAATGCCCATATTGCATCGGCTCACAGACAAAAGAACGCAACGGCGCAATACTTTTTTCAATACTCGGGCCGGTCTCCAGCTTAGCAGCAGCGTCCGCAGGCAGGCGACGTTTCAGCTCTTCCCAGAACGCTTCATCCGACCAGTTTTCTACCTTATCATCCAAAGGAACCTGTAAATAATAACGCGACCGATTCGCAGAACGACGACTCGCCAGCGCAAAACCCCGGTCATGTTTACAATAAATCAATTCCTCGCTCACCGGCGGAGTATCACTCAACACACCCAACCAGCCAAACGGATAAATCCGCTCATGCTCCGTACGTTTCTCTTGCGGAATCGTCTTACGCGACACCCCATGAAAACCATCACAACCAGCAATATAATCACACTGCACTTCGTACTGCTCACCCTGATACGTAAAGGTTACACTGGGTTGTTCACTGGTCACATTCTGCGGCTGCACATCGGTCGATTCGTAATAAATCGGCAAATTCGCTGCCTCACGCGCTGCCATCAGATCACGGGTAACTTCAACCTGCCCGTAACACATCACTGTCTTGCCACCGGTTAACTCATGCAGATTAATATAAGTTGTCTCACCATTATTCGAGATTTCATAACCCTCATGCACCTCACCCTCAGCGTCCATACGCTCACTCACACCCGCCTCGCGTAGCAGATCCACCATACCCTGTTCCAGAATACCGGCACGAATACGCCCCAGCACATAATCACCAGTCATACGCTCCAGAATAATATTGTCGATACCTTGTTTACTGAGTAACTGACCCAGCAGTAAACCTGACGGGCCAGCGCCGATAATGACAATCTGTGTAGTGAGGGTTTTCATGATGCTTACCTTATGATTCAAGTAAGTATTATTCTCTCTGAAACAGAGCTAACAAAGAATTCACTTCTCAAACCACTTCTGGTACTTTTGAAGCAAGTTTTAACTAATAACCTGGTATGCACCAGGAAGCTTAAACCATGTCCAGGAAACTGATGCACCCAACATCAAAACTCCACCCTACTGCTGGTGCTGGTCATTGATTTAATCTTTAGCACGCTTTCTCTCCCTGCTTTGGATCGAATTAATGTACTGTGCAGTCTAAAGCGGCATCACGCACATGACTTTTATAATAAGACACGGTTTGGTTAACAGCGAATGAAGAAAATGAGCATAGGAAAGTGGTTACTGATTATCAGCCTGAGCCTGGTGATCGGCGCTTGTGCAGTAAACAGCGGCCTGGAATCAAGCATCGCACAGCCTTTGAAAACATCTGACCATTACCGTGATGGCACCTTTCACAATACCAACCAAACTGCCACCCCCACCTTCAGCAAGATGATGCAGATTCTCAAACGCTGGGTGACGGAAAAAGGCGTTGATAAACAGCCAACCAAACCATTGCCGATGAAAACCGTCAGCCGTGAGCAGCTGGAAGCACTCAGCGATACAGAACTACATCTGATAAAACTCGGCCACTCCTCAATCCTGATGAAAGTGTATGGCGATTACTGGCTGATTGATCCGGTGTTTTCTGAGCGTGCCTCACCCTTTGGTTTTATGGGGCCAAAACGTTTCCAACCCACCCCCATCGCAATTAAAGACCTGCCACCGATTGACAAGGTACTGATTTCACATAACCATTATGATCATCT
>CALHAO010000092.1 GCA_937931765.1 uncultured Thiotrichaceae bacterium | reverse complement strand
AGGTCAGCGCCCCGCTATCAAACAATGTGAATATTCACGGCACAGCTTTCGCAGGCAGCATCTATTCCATTGCAACACTGACCGCCTGGGCATTGGCCTATTACACCCTGCGCTCCGCTCATTCGGATGCCGATCTGGTCTTGGGTGAAGGCCACATCAAATACAAAGCCCCCATCAAGGGTGACCTCAATTGCCGGACAACACTCAGCGCCACTGAACGCACTGAATTTCTGCAAAGACTGGAAGAGAAAGGTCGTAGCCGTCTACTCTTAAGCGTCGATATTAATAGTGCTGCTACCTGGGAGGGGAAATTGAGCGCCATTGCACGCTGATTGCCCTTTTCTGACGTTACAAAAAATTTTTCCTCTCGCATAAATACCTAATTCATGGGTGATTTCCCCACACACCCGCTCGGCTATCTCCTGTATCAGCACGTATGTCCAGCCACCGCTACATAAAAATAATTCAGATAAATAAACTTAATAGGGTTTTGTTAACTCCTGAGCAAAATCGACTCAGGCGTTCCTCCAATAATATCCTTAGCATTTAATCACTGGAAAAATTATGGCAGACACTAAAGATGGTACAACCCTTCTGGAATATCTGGTCGCAGGACTGGTTGTCCTGTCTTTCGGGTTGTTATATTACCTACTCAATCATAGCAGTGGCTTCTGGCCTGTTAATAACCAAAGCGCACCCACCACCTACTCCGGCTCGACTTACATTCAGGAAGAAGTAGCAGAGGAAAACCAGGGCCTGGCTGGCTGGCTAAAAACCTCACCTGAACCTGAAGCCCAAAAAGTCATGACATCAGCACCCATTAAGCAACCAGAAACAGGGAAACAGACAGCAGCCGTTTTGCAAGAAACTATAGTACCTGAACCCAATACACCCGTGGCTGATGCCACCGCCCGCCAGCAGGAGCAAACTGCACAACTACAATCCAGCCTGAATGATGAGTTGGTAAAACTTAGAAATGAAGTTGCCCAACATAAAGCAGAGATCAGCCAACTAAAACAAGCCGCCGCCGAACAGGCTCAGGAAGCAGATATGCAGAAGGTGCTCAGAGCAAAACCGGAAGCACAGCCAGAACAGCTGCAAATGGCAGAAGACAGCTTCGGCAATGAGCTTCAGCAACTAATCAGTAGTGAACAAACCAACAAAGCTATCACGCTTGACAAGATCTTCTTCAACACCGGTTCAGCCAAATTGAAATCAGTCTCATTACCGCAGATAGAGGCGGTTGCCAAACAGCTGATGGACAATGAGCAAACTAAAATTTTAATACGTGGCCATTCCGATAATACGGGGTCAGTACAGCAAAACTCGCTGTTATCACTTAGCCGTAGCGGCAGTATGAAAAAAGCATTAGGCCAAATGGGTGTTGAGGCCAACCGAATCAGGATTGAAGGTGTCGGCCCGCTAGAACCTATCGCCTCCAATGAAACAGCAGCCGGACGTGAGAAAAACAGGCGAATAGAACTCATTGTTATCGAATAAGTCACCTGCACCACACGCTCATGTTTAATGATTGATTTAAGGAACAAAAAAGATGGACACACTACTATCACCTATCACCGACTTTCTGGGGCCAATGGCCTCAGGAAAACTAGGCCACGCATTGATCGGCTTACTGATTCTTGTCGTCGGACTACTGATCGTTAAGTTACTTGCCGGACTCTTCAGAAAACTGTTGAGCCGCATCGGCTTTCTGGATCGTGCCAACCTGACCAGCCCCATCGCCTCACTGGTTAAAGCACTGATGACCATTTTTGTGCTCATGGCAGTGTTACAGCACTTTGGCCTCACCGATGTGCTGGAACCCTTAAAAGCCATGCTGAATAAATTTCTAAGCGCCGTACCGAATATTATTGGCGCAGGCGTGATTGCTTATGCCGGTTGGGTGATTGCCAAGATCGTAGCCGGATTAGCCGGTGCCGGTTTACGTAGGGTAGATGCACAACTTGCGCTGAAAAGTGGTAACGAAGACATCCAGGTATCAAAATTTGGCAGCACCTTTATTTTCGCCGCCATCCTATTGCCTATTATCGTCGCAGCGCTGGGTGTATTAAACATTCCGGCCATTACGGTTCCGGCCTCAGACATGATCAATAAACTCATGGCTGCTGTGCCGAATATTATTGGTGCGGGCATTATCCTTGCCGTGGCCTATTTCGCTGCCAAATTCATCGTCAGCATTCTAAGTAGCCTGCTGGCTGGTATGGGTATTAATGCTTTACCACAACGCCTGGGCATCCACGGCTTATTCACCCCAAGCTTCACACCGACGCGTTTAATCGGTGGTATCGTCATGCTGTTCACTATGCTGACGGCTAGTACTGCAGCGGTGAATACTTTGGGTATTGAAGTGATTTCACAGATTTTTGCCAAGGTATTGGAATTTGGTGGTGGTATCCTCATTGGCAGCCTGATTCTAATCATCGGCTACGTGCTCAGCACCATTGCACACAACAAACTGTCTCAGGTCACCAGCCCGGCCATCGCTAATATCGCTCGTGTTGCTATCCTCGGACTGGTTATGGCGATGGGTTTACGCGCCATGGGATTAGCCGACAATATCGTTAATATGGCTTTCGGCTTTACCATTGGTGCGATTGCTATCGCCTTGTCCATTGCCTTTGGTTTGGGTGGCCGGGATGCAGCGAAAGTGGTTACTAATAACTGGGCACGTAAAATGGTTCAGAATAGTAACCGTAGAAAATAATCCTCCTACCCTTCGGCTCCGCTCAGGCCACGGTTAGTGTTGCCCGAGGGCTGAGCGGAGTCGAAGCCCGACTTTTGCGATTTCAAATCCTGAGCGGCCAACAAAAACTTGATCTGCATCACTGCCCCACTGTCCGTTTCATCGTATGCTTTCAGGCTGCCAGACACTCGGACATCCACCTCATGAAAGTTCAGTTCGACCTAGACAAAATTACCCGTTACGACGAGGCCGGGCCACGTTACACGTCTTACCCCACCGCTGTTGCCTACAGTGGAACCTTTACGGAAAAAAATTACCTGGAACAGGCTGAACTCAGTAACGACTGCCCTATTCCAGCGCCTCTATCCTTGTATTTCCACATACCATTTTGTGACACCATCTGTTTCTATTGCGCCTGTAATAAGGTCATCACTAAAGACTACAGCAAGGCAGATACTTACCTCGAATACCTGTACCGTGAAATCGACATGCAGAGTGTATTATTTGACAGTGATCGTGTGGTCGAGCAGCTGCATTGGGGCGGCGGCACACCCACCTTTCTGAATCATGATCAGATGCGGGCGCTCATGGCTTACACCCGTAG
>CALHAO010000091.1 GCA_937931765.1 uncultured Thiotrichaceae bacterium | reverse complement strand
AATATGGGTTCACCGGATATGACTGCGCATTGGGAGTCGCAGCTGGAGGCGATTAGCCAGAAACAAATTAACTATGCACAGTTTATGCAGCCGATGACACAAGGTTTACAGCAGTTGGTGGATGAGGTCGGGCTGGTGCAGTTCCGGGGTTTGCAGGGGATGGGCAAAGCGCCCACTAAAAAGTTTAGTAAGAAGAAAGCATCAAAAAAGCCAGTTAAGAAATCATAAATATCGCCTATATTATGCACACCCAGTTGTCTGACAGCGTTTGAAGAGAAACGTGCGATTATGGTATTAATATATACAACAATTATAAATGAGCATGCTTTATCCGAATAGTAATCGGTAATTCAGTTGCCTGGCAAATAATATGATGCGAAATAAATATAACAATTTAACAATAACGCAGGCGATTGGATGGTCACTTCAATAATGAAAATGCTGCCCAATGATACTGAGTTTACTGACCTGGAAAAGCGTGCCCATTTGGATCTGGCTAAGCGTGCGCGTGGCGGCACCATTATCTATTTAGCGATCTGGCTGATTTCAGCTATATGGGTGGGAATGGTTCAGACTTCTCCTGTTTTTTTCTTTGTTAATACGTTTTTTTTCCTTGTCGCCGCAGCCATGCGGATTGTGCATTATCGGCGGTTGACTCTACATCCTGACATGAACACAAAAGGTATGTACGACTGGTTGGTGGTGGTGTTGATGTTTAGTGGTTTCCACTGGGGAGCACTGTCTGCGTGGGTTATTTTTAGCGGGAGCTATCCGGAATTATATTATCCCTATATGGTTATTCTGGCAGCTTTTGGTACTGGTGGCACTACGGCACTCAGTATTTCCCGGGCTGTTAGTCTGTTTTATCCATTATTTATCTTTGTGCCATCATTGATACTTTTGGGGGTGACGGGCGGTAAAGAAAACATGCTGATGCTGATGTGTACTACTTTTGCCCTGCTTTATGTTTTGGGTGCATCCCGTCTTTCCAGGGACGATTATTGGTCAGCAATTGCCAGCCAGAAAGTAGCAGAAGATCAGGCCAGCGTGATGGAGAAGCTGAGTATTACCGATCAGTTGACGCGCTTGAACAACCGCATGTATTTTGAGAATCGGTTTATTGAAGAGTGGGATCGTTGTGGCAGGATGAACGTGCCAATCGCTATTTTTATGATTGACCTTGATCATTTTAAAGTAATCAATGATACCTATGGTCATGCTGCTGGTGATGAGTGCCTGGTTAAAGTAGCGGCTGCATTAAGAGGCGAGATGAAGCGTACGATAGACACGGTTGTCCGGTATGGCGGTGAGGAGTTCATCGTTATGATTGCGGTAACAGATGTTAATGCGTTGCCAGCAATGGCGCAAAGGCTGGTGAATGCAGTAGCTGGTGTCAGTATGTGCCGGGGTAATCAACAGGTTTCAGTGAGCTGCTCTGTTGGTTTGGCGAGTACAATCCCATCCAGAGGCGCGGATAAAGACAAACTGTTGAGAGCGGCTGACAAGGCGCTTTATCAGGCAAAAGACGGTGGCCGGAACAGGTATTGTATTTATGGTGAGCCATCCACTGAGACTGTGCTTAAAGAAATTAAACCCCGGAAAACTAAAGATGGTAGGGCGACCCTATCCGGAACCGAGATGACGTTTGCCTGAGTTAAAGTTGGACAGTATGCTACCTAGAATTGATCATTTTTTGTTCATTTCATGTTCAGCTAATTGGTATAGAATTCTTTTGGTGAGTAATTGTTAACCATTTCAGTGCTTCAGCCCTGCTGCCGAGCTGTGATGTTTCAAGCAATATCATGATGAGAAATACTAAACCGCTAGAGAGGCATTAAAAAAATAACGCCCCTTCATCGCATGAAGTCGCACCTATTAGCCTAATAATAATTTATCAAACACTGCTTTGCCTGGCGGTGTTTTTTTATTTGAGTCTCAGGGAATACGGTGTGCCAAATAGGCTTCCATCATCCGTGACGGATCACGCATTAATTTTTCCTTCCACTTACCCAGCCGCATCCGGCTTTGAATCAGGCCACGTAATACGCCAACATGCTGTGTTAAACCCAGTGTATTAGCACCTACCAGCACATCATCCTGAAATTGCAGATTGATATAACGGTAACGGCCCGGATCATCCAATGTCGTTGAATCGCCGCCATCAGCACCTTCCCATAAGCCAAATGAGGAGGAAATCAGTCCCATAGTATCCAGCACATTCATATTAATACTGCCACGATGCAAGGATTCCGCACCTTCACTCATATTAGCGGCGGCAATAAAACCATGCTCCACGGCTGTTGGCTGAATCGCCTGTACGCTATAGCCGCCGGTAGAAAAATCCTTGCCTTCTGCTATGTCGCCCGCCGCGTAAATATTGGTATGATTGGTCTGCAGGTACTCATTCACCAAAACACCGTGCGAAGTATCTACCACACCATCAACCAATGAAATATTTGGACGTACACCAGTAGCGCTGATCAACAGATCAACCTTCATTGGCTCGCGACCTTCCAGTTCAATAATCAGTTTGCCTGTTGCGCTGGTTTGTTGAGCAGGTTCCTCTGTCGGTTTTTTACCTGAAAAGCGATCAAATAATCCACCTGATGGTTTAGCAGCTGTAGGTGTTGGAGATGTATTTTCCTCAGTAACCGCTCTGACACGGGTGGAAGTCAGCACGGTAACACCTTTGCTTTCACACCACTGTTTCAATAATGTGCCGGATTGTTCATCCATCATCCGTGGCACCATGCGGTTTTCCATCTCAACTACCGTGAGATTAACGCCGCGCCGTGCCAGTGCTTCGAGAATAATACAACCGATAAAACCGGCACCCATTAACACCACATCATCACCGGCCTGGCAGCCTGCAATAATTTTACGCGCATCCGCCAGCGTCCAACAGTTTACTACGCCTGCTAAATCCATACCGGCAATCGGCGGGCGTGTTGGCGTTGAACCGGTTGCTAACAATAGCTTGTCGAAGGTGAGTATCTGGCCGTCATCCATCGTGACCTGACTGGCATTGGGTGATATCGAGATAGCACGTTTCTGTAGTAACTCGATATTCTGCTTGGCAAAATGCCCTTCTGTTTTACGCAGATAAGTGCCATGTTCCGTGACATTGCCAATCAAATGGTAAGGAATGGCCATGCGGGAATAGGGCGGTTCCGGCTCATCACCCAACAGGGTGATGGAAGCGTCCGGCATACGTTTTCTCAGGGTCTCGGCGGCAATAACGCCCGCCGGGCCTGTTCCTATAATCACATGCTTCATGCAGGCAAGCCGTAACGGCTACGGGTTTCATCAGTCAGACGGCCTTCAGTATCCCAGCCACGTAACTCGTAGTACTGAGGCAACATCTGATCAAGGTTTGCAACTTTACCTTCTGCCGGGCCAACCTTAGCAGCGTCTTTCAACAAACGCTTAGGCAGGGTGTC
>CALHAO010000090.1 GCA_937931765.1 uncultured Thiotrichaceae bacterium | reverse complement strand
CGGTGGGCTGTCGTCAGGGCTGAAGCTATAGCCTGCATAATGACCGGTTGCGTTACAGGCCCAAATATCAACAATGCCACCTGGAATCGGTTGGCAATTGCTGTCAACTAAGCGGAACGCTACTGTCAGAGGTTGACCTGCCTGGCCTTCAGCGATTGCTTTGCCAACACCCGGAGCGCAGGTGAAGTAAGGTCCTTCGTAACTGTCCTCAATCATAGCGCAGCTGTCACCCACGAAGTCTTCCGGTGTTGCCAGACGAGTCGCCACATCTGAGATGGGCACGACTGTATTGTCGCAGGTCTGTTTACCACGAAAGGATTTTTCAAGTACGCCCCGGTTAGGGCCGATACCGTCTGATGCTTCGCTGCGGGTGCTGACACACCCACCCAATGCCGCACCCACCAAAAGCGCTAAGCTCTGTCTTCTTGTCATTGTCATGATTTCGTCTCCTGAATGTTTGAATGCCGGTTTGCTAGTAATAAGCGTTTCCTGACTAAAAATCAGTATGACTTAGTTATTTATGAGTAAACACAGGTTATTGCTCATAGATATTATGAGTTTTGTTCATGAAACAACTGCGCACGCAGCCATTGGTGTGCCGCATCATTCTGGTAGCGTTGATGCCAGAGCATGTACATGTTGAATTGAGGTTGGCTATAGGGTAACGGGGTTTCAGCAAAGCCTGCCAGCAGGTTGTTTTTCATCAGCAGTGGTGCAATCGCCAGCAATTCAGAGCCACGCAGGAAGCTGGCAAGTCCTGCAAAATTCGACACCCGTACCCGAACCTTGTTTTCTATCGCCTGTGCTACCAGGTTTTCTTCCGCAACAAACTTGCCCGTTGTAAAGGTTAGGCTGATGTAGTCGGCTTGTTTGAAATCCTCAACAGTAACCGGTGCTGAACGGCATGATGCGTCATAAAAACAGTGATTGTGCGTAGTGAATAAGCGTTTTTGCAGAATATCCGGTGCATCCGGTGGCATGGGGCTGATGGCTAAATTAACGGCATCGTCACGTAATAAATCAGCTGCCGGAATTTCTGACGGAATGACGTTGAGCACAAAATGTTTTACTTGTGAGGCGATGCGTTGGTAAAAGCCAGGTAATAACATATCGCGCTGGAAATCATTAGCAGCTATCGTCCAGTTAATTTGAGCTTTTGCTGGCTCAAAGTCAGCGACTTCAGTTAATGCTCTGATGTTCGCCAGCAGAGGTTTGAGTTCCTCATGTAACCGTTTCGCGCGCGGCGTGGGTTTTATGCCACGTCCGGCACGCAAGAACAGTTCATCCTGAAAAATCCCGCGTAACTTCTCCAGTCCGTGACTCACGGCGGACTGGGTAATATTGAGCTGGTTCGCCGTAGCGGTGATCGAACCAGTTTCCATGATGATCAAAAAAGTGTTCAGAGCGCGGATGTCGAGGTTTAGGTAACTGTTTTTGTCCATGTCCATTGCGATCTCCGTCACTTGGCTCGATGATTGTATTTGTCCATTGATTTTACCGCAGAAGTCACAGACTGCTATGTTTAAAGCGGTATTTGACTGACTTAAAACATACCGTTTGTATGCGGCATATCTTTATCTGCTGGCACTGATTCAACCACATCCCAATGCTCAACCAGCTTGCCGTCACGTACCCGTAAAATATCGACTACCGCAGAAACTCCTTGCGTGGAAGTCACTTTTGAATACGCCACCACAAGGTCATTCTGAGCCAGTACAAACTTGATGTCGTAACAAAGTGCTGGCATTTTGCCACTGGCAAAAGCCGCCGAAACCGCTTTTTTGCCATCAGCAATCAAAGGATTATGCTGCACATAGTCTCTGTGCACATATTTATCCAATGCTTTGTCCACCTCACCACCATTGAAAGCCATATTCAGAAAGCCAGCGACGATTGTTTTGTTAGTTTCTTCTTCTCGTTGTGAGTAGTTAACGGGGTTGTCTGTGAATGTAGCGTGAGCCTCAGTCTCAGAATGACCCGAGACGGTTTTTTCTGAGAGCTGTTGGCGAATATCCCAGTGTTCGGAATATTTTCCATCACTATCAAAACGCATCAAATCTACAATTTTGCCAGGCCCGGTGCCATCACCACGATCTACTTCTCTGAACATCACCAGGAAATTGCCGTTATCAAGGAATCCATGCGGGCCAAGCCAGGTTTTAGTGGTTGAAGAAAACCCTTCAGGCCTGTTGGTCAGTAAACCCCAGACAGGTTCCCAGCCGTCGGCTAAATCGGGGCTATGCTGGATGTAGGAAGTTGAGGCAATGCCCATAAATCCTTTAAAATCCTTCGCTGCACCTGCTTTGAATCCGGCTTTCAACATTGAGAGGGAGCGTTCCTTATTCTCATGTCCTCTATCTGCAACATAAGAGATGTCCTGAGCACATACTTCCTTTGCCTGGCTGGATGTAGGTATTAAGGCGATAGAGCTTGCCAAAAAAGCGCTGGATAAAGTCGTTTTGAATATTGTTTTCAAAATCGTTGTACACATGTCTGCGGGGTAAAGTTTTCATGCCAATAACCTATAAAACCCGGGTCAGAAAAGCTTTCCCTTGGTGAATGGGGTTCGTTGCATAAATGTCGTCTTTATTCTGCACATAGTCCGCATAGGCTTGTGTATCTGCCATATCCATATTGTCTGCATAGACTAAGGTATCGGCATGAAAGCGGGGTTCCAGCATTTTAAAAAGAGGTAGGTACAAGTCTTTCCAGCCGTCAAGGAAGAGAAAGTCAATCGATTCAGAATGTTCGCTAAGCGTTTCCATCGCATCGCCTATGCGGAAGTCGACATAATCACTCAGACCAGCCTCTTCAACATTTTTCCTGGCAGTATTTGATTTGCTCTCCAGCAATTCGGTGGTAATCACTTTGCCGCCGGTTTGACACGCGGCATCGGCTAAATAAAGGGTGGAAATACCAAAGGAGGTGCCAAATTCAACAATATGCTTACAACCCTGATCCACGATCATTTGGTGTATGTCTTCTCCCTGCGCTTTGGAAATAGGCAGGTAAGCCTGTTCAAAATCAGCAGGTTGCATGGGACGAAAAACTGATTTCGCCATACCTTTCACCATTTTCATACGATCTTTTCTGGCATCATCATGCAAAAAATCTAATTTATTTTGGACATCTGTACTCAATATCATTTAATCGCACCAAATTCTATTCTGTAAAAATGCCTGGCCATTATCCTGCCATCGCATCGCTAGTGGTTCCATTTTATAAAACAGCCTATGCGCTATCCGGATGGGTAAACACAGCCCAATGCTCATGAATACTATGAGCGAGATCGATAGGTCAGTGAGGAAAATTCCATTAGGCTGGTAAGTCGTTAAAAGGGAGCTAACACTCGTTGCTTCTGGACTTAGACGTTTTAATTGGAGGATACAATTATGAATATCGGTTTATGGATAGTGCAGGCACTGTTGGC
>CALHAO010000089.1 GCA_937931765.1 uncultured Thiotrichaceae bacterium | reverse complement strand
CCTTTCGCTTTCGCCCCCTCCTCCCAGGAGTAAGGGGCGAAATCTTCATACACCGCAAAGGTCATGAAGCCACGTTCAAGAACCGCATCGAAATCCTGCCCGACAATATTCACCGCATCAGCACGATTAGGCACCACATCGCCAAAACCCTTAGCCAGATCAGCACAATTGGCAGACACCAACCCGCTGGTAGCTAACAGGCAAACACTCAACAAGAATCGATACATAAACAGTTACTCAGTGGCACTAAGTCCGATCGTTAACATTTCTGTCGCTTTATTAAAACTCTCTGGCGTGCCATCCAATGCTGCGGCAGCGCGTGACACAGAAGACTCAGCCTTCGGAGCCTTGGAAGCCGTTTTAACAGCAGCATTAATATCATCCATTTCCTTTTTTATACTCTCGACAGCTTCCGCAAAATCCTCAGGCTTACCACCGGCGGCAATAGCACCGGCCATTGCCTTCAGTGAGTCCCGGATAGCATGAAGACGCTCATCATGCTCTTTAAAAGCATCATCAGCCGGACGGGTTTCAAGATAAGTACGAATCGCCCAGGCAGCTTCCTGAGTCAGAATACCCTCAAACCCCGGCATCTTCGTAATACCATTTTGCGTCATGCCGTTACGGAAACGCTCAAGATACCATTCATCACCATCAGCATCAGCACTCAGCAAACGCAGATCAGGTGCCAGACCGCCGGAAACACCGCCAAGACCATGACAACGCGCACAGTTTTGGTTGTAACCGGAGTCACCCAGACGCACGCCCTTCAGCCAGTTTTCGCCTTCCGGATCACGCCACGGATTCTCTTCAAGCCATTCTTCACCGAGCGAGGGCATATCAGAAACATCCATTGCCTGAGGGGTCACATCGCCATGCGCCATAGCATTCGAATAAATAAGCGCAGCCAGCGGGATAGATAAGATAAGTGGTAATTTCATAGGTTCCTCCAATGTTTACTGTGAAAGTCGCAGACTTTCATGCTTGCAAGAAGTCTAAGTGTTTCAGACCATACAGGGCTATTAGACCATGGTCTTATAGAAGCAATTTCATTGTTTTTCTTATGATGGCATGGCAGCATGGAGGAGATTCTCAACAGATAAAACCTGCTGTAGCGAACCTCTGAAGCTTAAAACCCATTAACTTTGGCACGCGTATTTATGAAATGGTCACTTATTGTCATCCTCCTTCTCTGCTTCTTCGACCCGCTATACGCGCAAGAACAGAAATCCGTTAATGTCCTGTATCTGAAAATACAACAACAGGAACGCCCGACCCTCTCCAACCTTGATCCGATCCCACAAAACCTTGGCTTGAAAGGCGCTGAATTAGGGGCAGCTGACAACAACACCACCGGCAGTTTTCTCGGCTATCAATTTCAGCTCGATGTTAAACAGTTCGGGGAAGGTGACATCGAAGCGGCACAGTTAGCGCTCACAGCCAGCGAGGCCAACTATGTGCTGCTCGATATGAGTGCCAAAGAACAGTTGGCTGTCATCACTGATGATCAACGCCTCTTCTTCAATATCCGCTCATACGATACTACCCTGCGCAACGAAGCGTGCCGCGCCAACTTACTCCATACACTACCCAGCTACGCGATGCGGGCTGATGCCTTCATGCAGTTCCTGATCAAAAAGAAGTGGGACAACATCCATCTGCTGGAAGGCAATAGTGAAGAAGATGCCTTGTTTGCCAATGCACTGCGCTACTCCGCAAAAAAATATCAACTCAAATTCAAACAAGATTCCAAATGGCTACTTGATGGTGATTTACGCCGCCAAGCAGCCGCTGAAGTCTCCCTGCTGACACAGAAATTTGGTGATTACGATGTCTTATTTGTTGCTGATGAGTGGAATGATTTTGCGCGTTATATCCGTTACAACACCTGGCTGCCAAGACCGGTATTTGGTGGCGATGGACTACAATCACTAGCGTGGTCTAGCGTATTCGAACAGTGGGGATCAGCCCAGTTACAAAGTCGCTTTGTATCCATTGCCGCACGATCGATGCAGAATGAAGACTATGCCGCATGGATCGCTATGCGTGCCATCGATGAAGCCAATATCAAGACTAAGTTTGCTGACTTAGCCACCCAGAAAGACTATCTGCTCAATGACGTTGAGCTGGCTGGATTCAAAGGGCGACCACTGTCCTTTCGTGGCTGGAACGGCCAACTACGCCAACCCATCGGGCTAGCTCATCAAAGTGCATTAGTCGCTATGGCTCCACTTGAGGGCTTCCTGCATTCACGCAATGAACTGGATGGCTTAGGCTACGACCTGCCGGAATCAACCTGCAAAGCATTTAAGGAGTGAGACCATGATAAAGCGCCTCTTAACACTCACAGTTTTATCCATCCTGGCGAGTTCAGTGGTAGCGGATGAAATCTGGGTGTCCAACGAAAAATCAGACACGGTATCGGTGATCGACATCGACAAAATGGAAGTGGTGCGGGAATACGAAGTCGGTGAACGCCCCCGTGGCATTATCTTCTCCAGAGATTACAAATACCTGTATATCTGCGCTTCCGATTCCGATGCGGTACAAGTCATGGATGTAGAGTCCGGTGAAATCCTATACGACTTACCATCCGGTGAAGACCCTGAGCAATTCGCCTTACACCCGAACAATCGCCTGCTTTACATTGCTAACGAAGATGATGCGATTACCACCGTTGTCGATACATCTACCAAAAAAGTCATTGCCCAGATCAACGTCGGTGTGGAGCCAGAAGGCATGGCCGTAAGCCCCGATGGCAAAGTCTCGATCACCACCTCCGAAACCACCAATATGGCGCATTGGATCGATACCGAAACCAACAAGATTTTTGCTAATACACTGGTCGACGCACGCCCCCGCCACGCAGAATACACCGAGGACGGTAAACGCCTGTGGGTGAGCGCCGAGATTGGCGGCACAGTCACCGTTTTCAATACTGAAGATCAGAGTGCGATCACCAAAATCAGTTTTGAAATTCCGGGTGTGCACCGCGATAAAGTCCAACCGGTGGGCGTAGAGCTTAACAAAGACAATAGCCTCGCTTTCGTTGCGCTGGGGCCTGCTAATCATATCGCCGTGGTCGACACCGAAAGCTATGAAGTATTGAAGTATATTCTGGTGGGTAAGCGAGTGTGGCACATGGCTTTTTCACCAGACTACAAACATTTATTCACAACTAATGGCGTTTCGGGGGATGTTAGTGTGATTGATTTGGAAAAGCTGGAGGCTGTTAAGGCGATTAAGGTGGGGCGGTTTCCTTGGGGGGCTGCGGCTCGGCCTACTGGTGGTTAGTCAACGCTTGTCTCCCTTCCCCCACAAGGGAGGGAAGGGAGCAAAAAATTTTAGTTACAAATTAAAATGGGAAATAAAACATGAAAAAAGCACTACTACTAGCCACCTATCTACTATTCACCCACCCAGCCCTAGCCGATAACACAAAAGAACTAGGCGCAGCAGGCCTACTATCCGGCTCCAACAAAGTAGACCTACCCGAAGTCATTTTATCCGTTGGCGAACCGTTAGGTGGCCCCTGGGAATTAAAATCCGGCACCTACTACGAAGTAGAAATCACCGCCGATGGCTCCGGTGAAATCGGGCTGGACATTTCAGCCTTCTCACGCGCAGTATGGATTGATGAGATTGTCATTGAAGGCTTGGAAATTCGCCCTTATGGTGTCGAATCTATTGAATTTGATGATGCCGGAACCATGGAAATCGGTTTTATCGCAGTGAAACCAGGTCGCTACATCATCCGTATTCCTGGTAGCACCGGAGAGAGCCAGAAGCTTGAGGTTGAGATTAAATAGTGACAAATATTGTTCTTGAGAACGTCAGTTTTTCCTACGGCAAGAAAACAGTGCTGGAAAACTTTTCGCTGAGTATTAAGGGTGAAGGTTTTACTGCACTGTTGGGCGCTAATGGTGCGGGGAAGTCCACCATCTTTAACCTTATCTCCGGGATACTGGTTCCGGATCAGGGCAAGATAATGATCGGGAATGTGGATGCACATGATCGCCTGCAGCGACACACTGCCAAAATGGGTTTTGTGTTTCAGGAAAACACGCTGGATCTTGAGCTGTCTGTCCAGCAAAATATTCGTTACTTTGCCGGTCTGTTTGGACTTAAAAACTACCAACCACGCACCGAAACATTATTGAAGGAATTTGGCCTTTGGAAGCAACGTGCTGAGAAAGCTGCCAGCCTCAATGGCGGGCATCGGCGGCGTTTGGAAATCGTGCGGGCG
>CALHAO010000088.1 GCA_937931765.1 uncultured Thiotrichaceae bacterium | reverse complement strand
GTAAAAGCTTATCTGGATGATCCGTTGGTTTTCAAAGGCAAAACAACTGCACGGCTGGCAGCAGAAATCCTGAAAAATATGCACTATGTATTAGAGCATGCGCATAAAATTACGCTGCCCCTGTTGATTGTTCAGGGTGATGCTGATGCGATTGTTCATCCTGCCGGGGCGGGTTTATTGCGCGATGCGGTGAGCAGTCAGGATGTGAAACTGAATGTGTATAACGGTTTGTACCATGAAGTGTTTAATGAGCCGGAACATGCGGATGTGTTGGCTGATGTAGCGGAATGGTTGCATGCTCAAAGAGTCTGATCTTTATCTGCCACTAAAAAGCTATCTGGAGGGGCAGGGTTATACGGTTAAAGGTGAGATTCGTCACTGTGATGTGGTTGCGGTGCGCGGCGATGAGCTGCCGGTGGTGGTGGAGCTGAAGTTGTCGTTTAACTTGAGTGTGGTGTTGCAGGTGGTTGAACGCTTGTCGCTGACACCGACGGTTTATGTCGGCATTCCGCTGGATACTACTATCTTACGTACCAGGCGCAAGCCGGTGATTAAGTTACTCAGGATGCTGGGGCTGGGCTTAATTGTGATTGATCCTAAAGCGGGTAGTGTGGATGTGTTGCTTGACCCCGGTGAATATAAACCACGCATTGTTAAACGCAGTCAGCAACGTTTATTGGGTGAGTTTTCTTTACGGGTCGGTGATCCTAATACCGGCGGGCAGGCTATGCGTAAGGGTTTGATGACTGCTTACCGGCAGCAGGCGTTGAATATTGGACAGTATTTACAGGTACATGGCGCTAGCAAGCCGGTGGTGATTGCTAAGGCAATTGATGAGCCAAAAGCGTTGGCTATTTTATACCGTAATGTGTATGGCTGGTTTGATAAGGTATCGCGGGGTGTTTATGAGCTTTCACCCAAGGGCGTGACTGAAATTCCGCCTTGGCTGGAACGGCGACAGGTGGGTGTTGAATCAAAGCCTGATGAGGTTGGTCAGGCGATAGTGCCGGAATAAGAGGTCGGTACTTGCATTCGAACCACCTAGACCGGACAATCGCCACTCATTTAATAAATCTGTATAAGTATCATGGCCAAAAAACGCGATATCCCCGTCTTTCAACATCCAATTATTGAAACCCACTGTCACCTCGATTACCTCGAAGGTGAAGCGTTGGAGGATGTACTAAAAGCAGCAGAGGCTGTCAATATAGAGCGAATTATCACCATCGCTGTGTCACCGGATAACCTCGATACTGTGATGGGCATCATTGAGCAGAACGAAAGGGTCTGGGGCACACAGGGTATTCATCCGCACGATGCTAGTCAGTATTCCGATGCGGTGGATGCGCATATCCGCAAAAATGCCCCGCATGAAAAGATTCTGGCGATTGGTGAAATCGGTCTGGATTATTTCTATGAGCATTCTGACAAAGCGGCGCAGCGCGAAGCTTTTGAACGTCAGTTACAGATTGCCATTGATCTGGAAATGCCGATTGTGGTGCATACCCGTGAAGCGGATGAGGATATGGAAGCCATCCTGCGTAACTTTGTTGGGCAAATGCCGAAGCGGGGCGTGATTCACAGTTTTACTTCCGGGCCGGAATTAGCCAAGTATTGCCTGGATGAGGGTTTTCATCTGGGTTTTAACGGAATCAGTACGTTCAAGACTGCGGAGAATGTACGGGAAGTTATCACTATGACACCGGTGGAGCAGATCCTGTTTGAAACAGATGCGCCATATCTGACTCCTGTGCCGTACCGTGGCCGGAAAAATGAACCGAAATACTTACCGTTTATTGCTGAACAAGTGGCTGGGGTGAAGGGGATTCCTGTGGAGGAATTATTACCTCAGGTTTGGCAGAATAGTATGGCGTTGTTTTTCGAATAAACATTTGTCGTAACACGGTGCTTATTGATGGAGTTTAGTAAATTTTCTGCTCCATAGATGCTGTGCTGCTACCGCCATTGCGGCGGTCTTTGCGTGCTTCTGATTGTAGTCGCGCCAGGTCGAGTTTAGCCTGAACCCTTTTTGAGCGTTCAATACGACCATCACGAATGATTAGCTGTAGCGCTTCAATTTTCTGGCTGCGGGTTTCGCGTTCGATGCTGCTGCCTGCAAATGCGGTTTGGCTAAACGTAAGTGCACATAGTAGTGCGGTGCTGATCACAGTAGAGGTGATGATTTTCATTGCCTAAATCCTTTTGTTGGATGAAAAAAGATGAGCAACAGAAATTATTCTGCTGCTCATCTTTTA
Source organism: uncultured Thiotrichaceae bacterium (assembly GCA_937931765.1). Classification (GTDB taxonomy): domain Bacteria; phylum Pseudomonadota; class Gammaproteobacteria; order Thiotrichales; family Thiotrichaceae; genus Thiolinea. The sequence continues at coordinate 5,943 of CALHAO010000088.1, read as the reverse complement.
GTTTAGACAATATGCTGTAAATTGCGTCGATTTTTTTCGGGTATGGTTGATCGCCTAAGGCAAACTACTCTCACCCATCAGAAATTTGTCACATTCCCGCGCAGCACCACGCCCTTCATTAATTGCCCAGACAATCAAACTCTGGCCACGGCGCATATCACCGGCAGCAAATACACCGTCAACATTAGTGCGGTAATCTTCGTGCTCAGCCTTAACATTACCACGTGGATCAGTATCCAGTTCAAGTTCGCGAATGATCTGCTTTTCCGGGCCGGTAAAGCCCATCGCCAACAGGACTAATTGCGCTGGTAGCACTTTCTCAGAACCTTCAATCTCAATCAGGTTCATGCGGCCATCTTCGCCTTTCTCCCATTTCACACCGATAGTATGAATTTCCTGTAGGTTGCCATCATCATCACTGACAAAACGCTGGGTGGAGACCAGATATTCACGCGGATCATCACCGAATACGGCAGCGGCTTCTTCCTGGCCATAATCTAATTTGTAGACCAGCGGCCATTCCGGCCAAGGATTACCTGCTGCGCGCTCATCCGGTGGGCGACTCATGATTTCCAGTTGAGTCACTGACTTACAGCCATGGCGTACTGAAGTACCCACGCAGTCAGTACCGGTATCACCGCCGCCAATGACAATCACGTCCTTGTCTTTAGCAGAGATGTAGTTGCCGTCTTCCAGGTTAGAATCCAGCAGGCTTTTGGTATTCGCCTTCAGGAAATCCATTGCCAGATGAATGCCATTGCTTGCGCGGCCTTCAACTAATAAATCACGTGCCTTAGTAGCACCACCACACAGCACGACGGCATCAAACTGATCCTGCAACTGTTCAGCAGAAATATCTTTACCGATTTCAGTATTAGTCACAAAATTAATGCCGGACTCAGCCATCAGATCAACACGGCGCTGCACAATTTCCATCTTATCCAGTTTCATGTTCGGAATGCCATACATCAGCAAGCCACCAATCCGGTCAGCACGTTCATAAACCGTGACCTTATGACCGGCCAGATTCAGTTGATCAGCACAAGCCAGACCCGCAGGGCCGGAACCCACTACCGCGACAGTTTTACCGGTGCGGCGCTCCGGTTTGGTCGGTGTAACCCAGCCTTCGGCAAAGGCACGATCAACAATCGACACTTCGTTTAGTTTGATAGTGACCGCCGGATCACTCATGCCCAGTGTACAAGCACCTTCACAAGGTGCGGGACAGACACGACCGGTAAACTCCGGGAAGTTATTAGTCATGCGCAAACGTTCGTAAGCTTCACGCCACAGTCCCTGGAAAATTAAATCATTCCATTCCGGAATCAGGTTATTCACCGGGCAGCCACTAGCACCACCGGGTAATATGCGCCCGGTTTGGCAGAACGGGATGCCACATTCCATGCAGCGTGCGCCCTGATCGCGGGCTTCCTGTTCGCGGTCAAATTCTAAATGGAACTCACGCCAGTCCTTAATCCGCACCAGCGGCGCACGGTCAGCGGGTAATTGGCGTTCGTATTCGAGGAATCCAGTTGGTTTTCCCATAACAATTCTCCTTAGCTACCGGAAGCGCGCGAAGCGTCCTGAGTGTTGGCTTTAAAAGCGGCCATTAATGCATCTGCACTGGCCATACCCTGATCTTCAAATGATTTAACAGTGTCCAGCATGCGCTTATAGTCATTGGGCATCACACGGACAAAGTGGCTGACTGTATTGTCCCAATCTTCAAGTAAAGCTGTGCCACGGCTACTTTCTGTATGCAGCACATGTTTCTCAATCATACCACGCACGGTGGCAATATCGGCTTCTTCACTGAGTGCAGTGTAGGTGACCATTTCACGGTTGCCGCTGCGTGCCAGGATGCCTTCCGGGTCATAAACATAAGCCACACCACCGGACATACCCGCTGCGAAGTTACGCCCAACATTGCCGAGAATGACCGCACAGCCACCGGTCATGTATTCACAACCATGATCACCGGAACCCTCAACTACCACATGAGCACCTGAGTTACGTACACAGAAACGCTCGCCCGCTACACCACGGATATAAGCGGTACCTGCGCTGGCACCGAAGAATGCCACGTTGCCGATGACAATATTTTCTTCAGCCACAAAAGCGGCATCTTTACGCGGATAAACCACGATTTTGCCGCCAGACAGGCCTTTACCAATATAGTCATTGGAATCACCTTCCAGTTCCAGTGTCATCCCCGGAGGTGCAAAAGCTCCCATGCTCTGACCGGCAGAACCGTTGAATTTCAGGTGGATGGTATCTTCCGGCAAACCTTCAGGGCCATGAGTACGTGTCAGCTCAGAGCCAACGATCGTACCGGCCACCCGGTCAGTATTACCAATCGGGAAAGTGGCTTTAAAAGACTCACCTTTTTGCAGCGCATCCTGACAAGCTGGCAGAATCTCACGTTCGTCCAGTGAATCACGAATACCGTGGTTCTGCTTATGGATACCATAAGTACCCAGGCAATCAGTCGTGGCTTCCGGCATGTACAGAATACTGCTCAAATCCAGATTCTTCGCCTTCCAGTGATCAATATTATCTTTCTGCTTCAGGCAATCCTTGCGTCCAACCATTTCATTAATGGTACGGAAGCCCAGTTTCGCCATGATTTCACGCAGTTCTTCGGCAATAAAGGTCAATAGGTTAACCACGTATTGTGGGTCACCCATATATTTTTTGCGCAGCTCAGGATTCTGCGTTGCAATACCAACAGGGCAGGTATCCAGATGACAAACGCGCATCATAATACAGCCCAACGCGACCAATGGCAGTGTAGCAAAACCGTATTCCTCAGCACCTAGTAGTGTCGCAACCGCAACATCACGTCCGGTCATTAACTTACCATCTGTTTCCAGACGTACACGGCTACGCAGATTGTTCATTAACAAGGTCTGGTGGGTTTCCGCCAGTCCTAATTCCCATGGCAAGCCAGCATGTTGCACACTGGTTTTAGGGGAGGCACCCGTACCACCGTCATAACCGGCGATCAGAATAACGTCCGCTTTTGCTTTGGCTACACCCGATGCAATAGTGCCGACACCGACCTCTGATACCAATTTCACATTAACATCAGCATGTTTGTTAGCATTTTTCAGGTCATGAATTAACTGCGCTAAATCCTCAATCGAATAAATATCGTGATGCGGCGGTGGTGAAATCAGGCCAACACCGGTGGTAGTGCCACGTACTTTAGCAATCCACGGATAAACCTTTTTGCCTGGTAGCTGACCACCTTCACCTGGTTTTGCACCCTGTGCCAGTTTGATCTGGATTTCCCGTGCATTATTCAGATAATGGCTGGTGACACCAAAACGACCGGAGGCGACCTGTTTGATAGCACTATTACGTGAATCACCGTTGGCTTCCGGTATGAAGCGCAAGGGATCTTCGCCACCTTCACCAGAGTTAGACTTTGCACCCAGCCGGTTCATGGCAATCGCCAGACCTTCGTGAGCTTCCGGACTGATTGAGCCATAAGACATTGCACCGGACTTAAAGCGTTTTACAATTTGTGAGGCCGGTTCAACCTGATCCAGTGGAATACCACCGTCTTCAGGGAATTCAAAGTCCAGCAGGTTACGCAGGTTGTATTTAACTTCCGGGTCATCATTCAGCTTAGCGCTGAAGTCTCTGAACTGTTCAAAGTTACCGCCACGCACCGCTTTTTGTAGCAGATAGATGGTGTCCGGATTGTACATATGCTCTTCACCGCCACTGCGCCACTGGAATGAACCACCGGGCTGCAGGGTACGCAGATCAGCATCATGGAAACCAAAAGCACGACGATGACGGCGTAAGGCTTCTTCAGCAATGGTTTCAATATCGATACCACTGATGCGCGATACGGTCGCTGTAAAGTACTGATCGATGACACCCTGACTGATACCGACGGCTTCAAAAATCTGCGCACCACGATAAGACTGTACGGTGGAAATGCCAATTTTTGACATGACCTTGATCACGCCTTTGGTGGCTGCTTTGATGTATTTCAATACCGCAGGCACATACTCGATACCCGTCAGATAACCCTCGCGAATCAGGTCATCAATAGTTTCACAAGCTGCATACGGGTTGATAGCTTCTGCGCCATAACCCAACAACACCGCAAAGTGATGGACTTCACGTGGCTCACCGGACTCGAGAATAAGACTCACTTTAGTGCGTGTGCCAGCACGAATCAGATGATGATGCAGACCAGCAACTGCCAGCAGCGATGGAATAGGTACATTGTCTTTATCAGTACCACGGTCACTCATAATGATCAGGTTAGCGCCGTTGGCAATTTGCTGGTCAGCCTGTTCACACAGGTGATCCATTGCCTTTTCCAACTCACTGGGGCCGCCATCAGCCGCAAACAAAATTGGTAAGCGAGCTGATTTGAAGCCCGGATGTTGAATGGCTTTCAGCTTGGCAATTTCACGGTTACTGATAATCGGTGATTGCAGAGTGATTTGGTGACAAGTTTCAGGCGTAGGATTAGTCAGATCACCCTCACTGCCTAGTGTGGTCAACGACGAAGTCACAATCGCTTCACGGATCGCATCAATCGGCGGGTTGGTCACCTGTGCGAATAACTGCTTGAAATAGTTATATAACGGCTGTGCTTTTTGCGACAGCACCGCAATCGGCGCATCAGTACCCATCGCACCCAGCGGGTCAATACCTTCTTTCGCCATCGGCAAAATGGTTTTACGCACATCTTCGTAGGTGTAACCAAAGGCTTTCTGGCGCTGGGTCAGTGTTTCATGATTAGGTGCAGGAAAAGCTTCCGGTTCTGGCAACGACTCCATAGTAATCATGTGCTTTTTCAGCCACTCACCATAAGGCTTCTCAGTAGCAATCTGATGCTTGATTTCCTCATCAGCAATAATCCGGCCTTGAGCGGTATCAACTACTAACATGCGACCAGGTTCCAGGCGCTGTTTGGAAATAACGGTGGTTTGATCCAGTTCTTCCAATACACCGACTTCGGAGGCCAGAATGATCATATCGTCATTGGTCAGGTAGTAACGTGATGGACGCAGACCATTTCTATCCAGTGTTGCACCAACGAGAATACCATCTGTAAAGCCCATCGCCGCCGGGCCATCCCAGGGTTCCATCATGCAGCTATGGTACTGATAAAAAGCTTTTTTCTCTTCCGACATGGTCTCATGGTTAGACCAGGGTTCAGGCACCATCATCATCATTACATGGGGCAGGGAATAACCAGACAGGTACAAAAATTCCAGCGCATTATCCAGCGAGGCAGAGTCACTGCCATCCGGACGGATAATTGGGTAGAGATCTTTAATATCGGTTTTGAATACCTCTGTTTCAATCATCGCTTCACGCGCCGCCATCCAATTGTAGTTACCGCGCATGGTGTTAATTTCACCATTATGGATCAGGTAACGGTTTGGATGAGCCCGTTCCCAGCTAGGGAAGGTATTAGTCGAAAAGCGCGAATGCACCATCGCAATCGCAGTTTCCATATCCGGATCAGACAGGTCGGTATAAAATTCCTGCACCTGCTCTGTTGTCAGCATGCCTTTATAAACCATGGTGCGTGATGACAGGCTGGTGAAATAGATGCTTCCGGGGGTGTCTGGTTTCAGGATTTCACTGACAATGCGTTTGCGCACTACATAAAGTTTGCGTTCAAAATCAAGTCCGGCTGCGATGTCAGCAGATTTACCGATAAACACCATACGGGTGAAGGGCATGCAATCCAGTGCACTTTTACCCACCGGGGCCGGATTTACTGGTACATCACGCCATCCCAGCAAGGTCAGGCCTTCGTCGCGGATAACGCGGTTAACGATATACTCGCACACCTTGCGGTCAGCAATCAGTCTGGGCAGGAAGGTAAAGCCAACGGCATAGTTACCTTCTTCCGGCAGGGTGAAACCGAGGTTTTCACATTCCCGGCTTAGAAATTTGTGT
>CALHAO010000087.1 GCA_937931765.1 uncultured Thiotrichaceae bacterium | reverse complement strand
GTCAGTTACTCAATATTGGCGGCCTATATAGTGACAGTGCATAACCTGTACTTTTATCTGCTGCAGGTGGGCACAGAAAACAATGGCGATGCTTTTACGCACCTTGTTTACCTGGGGTTCTTTCTGAATGCTTCCATGTACCTGGCTGCTGCCGGAACTATTTGGTACAACCGGGCTGGCCTAACGGAGATTTTGCTGAAAAATAAGGAAAGAATTACCCTGGCTATTGGCGATGAAGTTCCCGAAGATGTCAGCTGGTTTGCAGTAAACTGGCCTAAAATTGCCATTATTTTGATTATTGCCAAATACTTCATGGTTGAAGTGATCGTCAACCTGACAGGTGCGGGAACCTATTCAGTAAGCGCAGTGTATATCACCTTCGTCGTAATATTCCTATGGCCCGGCTTAGATGCCACCATCTCGCTTTTTGCCGGAAAAAGCATAGCCATACCCGAGGACGAAGCACCCACCGCAGCGATAGCCCGCTGCCGGGTACAACAAGGCCTGCTGCGTGTTGGTCGGGTGCTGGTCGTTGGTACGGTCTTATACCTCCTGGCCGGACTGTGGGGGCTGAATATACTAGATCTTGCCAATGCAGGTTTGGGTGCCCAGGCAGCAGCCAACCTGGTCGAAGTATTACTACTGGCGCTGTTTGCTTATATTTCCTGGGAACTGGTTTCCATTTTTGTTGATTATTGGTTGGCACAGGAAACCGGTAATACGCCTGAAGAAGAATCAGGTGGTGGTGAAATTGGCGGCGTGGGTCTGTCAAGAACTGCGACGATTTTACCCATTCTTGAAAAGACAGCAAAAGTACTGATTGTCGTGGTAACGATTATCATGACTCTGGATTATTTCGGCGTGAATATCGGGCCAATCATCGCCGGTGCGGGTGTGTTGGGTCTTGCTATCGGTTTTGGTGCGCAAACCCTGGTTAAAGACATTGTCTCCGGGATGTTCTTCCTCGCGGATGATGCTTTCCGGGTCGGAGAGTACATTGAAGTTGACGGCACTATGGGCAACGTCGAAAAGATTTCGTTGCGTTCTCTACGGCTGCGCCACCACCGGGGTTTGGTGCATACTATTCCTTATGGCGAGATTCCAAAACTCACCAATTACAGTCGTGATTGGGTCATTATGAAACTGCGCTTTAAAGTACCGTTTGATACTGATGTTAATAAGGTCAAAAAAATCTTCAAAAAAATCGGCCAGGATCTGCTGGCACATCCGGAGCTGGGCGAAGATTTCCTACAGCCATTCAAATCACAGGGTGTCGCTGAAGTGGATGACAATGGCCTTGTCGTACGGGGTAAATTCATGGCGAAACCCGGCAAACAATTCATGATTCGTAAGGAAGTGTTTGTCAGGGTGCAACAGTCCCTGGAAGAAGCTGGTATACCGTTTGCGCGTAAACAGGTGATCGTGCATATACCTGGCATGGAAGACAGCGAAAAAGCCCTCACAGCAGAAGATCGCAGAGTGATCGCTGCGGCGGCATCTGAGGCAGCTGAAGAGGATCTGCCACCTGATCAGCAGGAAGCAAAACCCAGCACTTAAAAAGCTATTGCTGCCAACAAGACTAAACTTTACTAAAGCAAACAGGTTCATACATGCTCAATCAGGATCAGGATATTCTCAACCGTGCCAACGAGTGGCTGGCGGCGGGTTACAAGGTACAACTATTCACCGTGGTGAATACCTGGGGTTCATCCCCCCGACCACCCGGCTCACTCATGGCTTTGCGTGAAGACGGCCATGTGGTTGGTTCAGTATCGGGTGGCTGCATCGAGGATGATCTGATTTTGCGCACACGTAACGATGAATCACTACGCACACCCCAAATCATCAGTTATGGCGTTAATGCGGATGAAGCACGGCGCTTTGGCCTGCCCTGTGGCGGTACTATGCGGTTGGTACAAGAACCTCTATCAGCAGATTCAGGCATCAATGTATTATTATCCCGACTCGGACAAGGTGAAATTATCACGCGTGCACTTGACCTAAACACAGGTGAAGCCACACTACGTGAAGCTGAAAATGGCGAGGTACTAAGCTGTGATGACACTCAATTTAGCAATGTCTTTGGCCCACGTTACCGGCTGTTGATTATTGGTGCCGGACAAATCGGCGAGCTGCTGGCCCGGATTGCATTGACGCTGGATTTTGCGGTGACGGTCTGTGATCCGCGTGAAGAGTATCATGATGAGTGGGCGGTGGATGATGTTACCTTGGTTCACACCATGCCGGATGATACGGTCACCGCCATGCAGGCTGATGCACGGATGGCAGTGGTGGCGCTGACACATGATCCGAAGCTGGATGATCTGGCGCTGATGGAAGCGCTGGCTTCACCGGCATTTTATGTCGCAGCACTGGGTTCACGTTTGAATAACGAGAAACGCCGGAAACGTTTGCTGCAGTTTGATCTGAATGAAACACAAATTGCCCGCCTATTCGGCCCGGCGGGCTTGAGTATTGGTAGCCACACCCCAGCTGAAATTGCGGTGGCAATTGCGGCGCAATTAGTAGCGGTTAAGAATGGGTCAGGCTCTCTCGACTCCTCGCAGATGAAATAACTTCCGCCAGAATTTGCGCAGCCAAACACGGATCAGCCGCATGGCAAATCGCAGACACCAGCGCAATGCCCTGCACCCCGGTAGCAGCAATCTGCGCAATATTATCCGAATTAATCCCGCCAATCGCTACCACCGACAACGGCGTTTTTTGCAGGGTATTAATCAAGCCATCAATTCCCCAGTGCCTCGTGGTATCTGTCTTGGTCGGCGTGGCAAAAATCGCACTCAGGCCAAGATAATCCACTGGCAGATGCTGCGCTGCAGCCAATTGCTGTTCCGTTTCAATCGACAACCCCAGCAGTTTATCCACACCGATCAATTGCCGCGCCAGATCAGCAGGCATATCCGACTGCCCCAGATGCACACCCTCAGCATCCACCGCCAGAGCAACATCCACCCGGTCGTTGATAATCAGCGGCACACTCGTACCACGCAGCAGCGATTTAAGCACCTGCGCCCGCTCGATAAACGTGCGGACATCACCGTGTTTTTCGCGTAGCTGCACCATCGTGACCCCGCCTTTGACCGCCTCGCGCACGACATGAGTGAGTGTGGCTAAATCCTGCTGATCATCAGTCACCAGATAAAGTTGATAAGGATTATAAGCATTCATAGCTAATCTCCGTTGGGGTCACGATAGATACAAGGTGTGTTTAGCGCTGAGGCATTGGATCAGGCATTAACCACTGCCAGCTTTAAGTGCTCAGACAACGCCGCCTCATCCAGCTGATAAAGCGCATCCAAAAGTTGCATCTGTAAACTGCCGGGGCCTGCTGCCTGCTCAGCCGCCATTTCACCGGCCACACCCAGTACCGCAGCCGCCGCCAGGCCTGTGGTTTCACCTACCGCCGCAAATGCACCGGTTAACGCGGAGAGTGAACAACCCATGCCGGTAATCAGCGGCATCATGGCATGACCATTATTCAGGGCAGCGACACTCACCCCACCTGACTCCTGATCTTTACTCAGCACATAATCCCTCTCACCGGAAATCACCACATTACAGCCATACGTTTCCAGCAAAGCATGTGCTGCATCCAGGGCAGCCGTGCTGCTGTCCAAGGCATCCACCCCTTTACTCTGCGCAGTCTCACCGGCTAAGGCAATAATCTCAGAGGCATTGGCGCGGATAATCAGGCGCTCCGCTAATTGGGAAAAACGCCGTGACGTTGCTGTGCGCAAGGTACTCGCCCCGCAACCCACCGGATCAAGCACTACCATTTTCTGATTAGCATTAGCCTGCTCAATAGCAAACGCCATACGCTCAATCCAGACACTATCCAGTGTGCCAATATTAATCACCAGCGCTCCGGCAAAACTCATCATCTCAGCCATTTCCTGCCGGGAGTGCGCCATAATTGGTGACGCACCAACCGCTAATAAAGCATTGGCTGAGTTATTCATGACCACATAATTAGTAATATTAACCACCAGCGGTTTTTGCTGACGTAAATCGTTCAACGCTTTCATAATTATTTGCTGCATTACTTTATCTCCTGTATTGCATTTAAGCCTTGCTGCCAAAAGGCAATTTCCATGCGCGTGGCCGTGCGGAACACCTCCATCAAACGCTGCCCCCGCATGCTGTTAATATCCACTTCACTCAGTAATTGATTAAAATAATCAGCCCCCTGCGCAACATTGGTTTGGAAATCGTCACCACCGTAAAGCTGTAACCAACTGGCGTAAGGATTGCCGTCAATCACCGTCTCAGGTGCAGCCAGTAATTGCTCACCAATCACCGCATAGCCAATCGCGCAAGGTGCAACCGCCGCATACAAATCAACTAAGTCACCACTCATGCCTGCGTCCAGCACATAACGGGTATAGGCGACCGTGCCAAAATCTTCCGGCTCTGCTTCCATGTCCTGCTCGCTGATGCCCCATTGCGCACAATATTCAATGTGATGATTCATTTCCTGATCCAGCAAGGCATGCACATGCGGTAAAGCCTGACGCATATCAAACAAGGTCGGGGCTTTATAAATCGCCAGCGCATAGGCTCGTGCGTATTGCTTCAGAAACAGAAAATCCTGTTTCAGATAATGCAGAAAACACTGCTGATCCAGCGTTCCGGCGGCTAATTGCTGCACAAAATCATGCCGGGTATACGCCTGCCATTCACTGTCGCACCAGTTGATTAAATCCTCATAATTCATCGCGTGCTCCTCAGTTTAAGATTGGGTTGTAATCTTTTGCGGCAGGCAACTCAGAAATAATGCCGTGCTCCAGCATGAACTGGCCGTAGTCGTCATAACGCTTCAGATCAACCGCCGCCGGACGTGAGGCAAAGCGTGGCAAGGTATCTTTCCAGGCGCGTTTGTTCAGCTCATTATCCAGCGTATCCGGAGCGTATTTAACGAAGGTTTCCCAAGCCTCTGCCGGGTGATTGACGATATAGGTGGTAGCTTGTTCGATGGCAGCGTTGAAGCCATTGATCGCCGCTTTGTCATAGGTCTTGGCGTGTGCAACAAACACCAGCTCATCATAGGCGGGTACACCATGCTCTTCGGGGAAAAACGCTTTGGCTTCCAGCCCTTCCAGCGCTAACTGGTTCGCCTCAAAGTTACGCAAGCCACCCCAGATGGCATCGACTTTCCCCGAAGCTAATGAGGCCGACAGCGACCAGCCGACGTTAATGATTTCCACCTCGGAATACTCAACACCGGCTTGTTTCAGCATTGTACCGATCGTAGCTTTTTCATTGCCTGCGATGGCGATACCGATTTTCTTACCTTTCAGATCCGCCAGCGTTTTAATGTCGCCTTTGGCTAATACCATCACTGTATTCAGTGGCGCGGCGATCAGTGTGGAAGCGCGAATCAGCGGTAAACCAGCGGCCACCGATAAGGTCAGCGTCGGCTGATAAGACACAGCTAAATCCACCTTACCCGCCGCGACTAATTTTTGTGGCGTACTGGGATCAGCAGGTTCCTGAATCTCAATTTCCAGCCCCTGCGCTTTAAAATAGCCCAGCTCCTTAGCGATGACGATGGGGCCGTGGTTAGGGTTTACAAACCAGTCCAGCATCAGGGTCAGCTTTTTTGTTTCCGCCTGCGCGGGTGACAATGTTAGTGCGCACATCGCGCTGAACAGTAATGTCGTAATGAGTTTTTTCACAGTCGTTCCTTGTGATGTTTAAGTTAGGGTTGGTGGTTAAAGATCCCAGGGGATGAGTTTTTTCAACAGATAATCGGTAGTGAAATACAGCGCCACCGACAGCATGGAAAGAATAAATAAAGCCGCAAACATTTCATCAATCATCATGCGGGCATTGGTCTGCAACATCAGATAGCCCAGCCCTGCGCTCGACCCCACCCACTCACCGGCCACCGCACCGATGGGCGCAATCACCACCGCCACACGAATACCTGAAGCCAGTGCGGGTAAGGCAGCAGGTAACTGAATGTGCCGCAGCCGCTGCCAGCGACTGGCCTGCATGGTGTCGGCGAGATCAAGAAAGCCTTGCGGGGTATTGCGCAGTCCGTCGTAACAACAGGTAGTGACAGGGAAGAAGATAATGATCGCCGCCATCGCCACCTTGGAGGCGATACCATAATCCAGCCAGAGCATCAGCAGCGGCGCAATCGCAAACACCGGCACCGCCTGACTGGCGATCAGCACCGGCAGCAGCCAGCGTTTTACCGACTTAAACAGCAGCATTTGCAAGGCAAACAACATGCCCAGACTCAGGCCGAGCGCAATACCTAAAATGATTTCCTGACCGGTGATCCAACTGTGGTACAGCAACACATCATAACGCTGCACCAGTTTTTCCAGCACCGCCAACGGTGTCGGCAACAGATAAGGCGGTAAATCAAACAGCATAATCAGGCCTTGCCAGACCGCAACTAAGGCAGCAATGGTGATCAATAACCTCCCCAGGGACTGCGACATTTTACTGCTACGGCTGAGCTTATGGGCGGGCTGCGTGAGCTGGGTTAAATCAGTCATAATCCTGCCCCAATACCTGAAAAATATGCTGTTGAATCTGCGCAGCGGCAGCGGACAAAGCGCGGGGCGGTAAGTCTTCGGGTACAGCAATGGCTTGCGCCTGCGCCGGACTACCGTTGAGAATGTACAGAGCATCGGCGAGGCGTACCGCTTCCTGCGGGTCATGCGTAATCAGCACCACTGTTTTATCTTTTAACAGTTCAAATGACAGGCTTTGCAGCTTGTGCCGGGCCACGGCATCCAGCGCAGAAAACGGCTCATCCATGAGTACCAGTGGTTTATCCTGCATCAACGTTCTGGCCAGCGCGACCCGTTGGCGCATGCCTCCGGATAAGGTCTGTGGCAGTGACTGACACTGAGCCGCTAAGCCGACCTGTTCCAACAAATGCTGCGCCTGCTGCTGAATATCAGGCGTAATGGTCTGGCCGCTAAGGCGATAACTCAGGCACACATTGTCCACTACCGATAACCACGGCAGCAATAAGTCCTGCTGCGCCATATAGGCGATACGCCCGTTGAGTGGCTGGCCGTCACTGATGATTAATGTGCCCTGCCAACTCACCTGATCAACCAGCAAACCGGCCAGATAACGCAACAGTGTCGTTTTACCGCTGCCGCTCCGCCCCAGCAGACACGTCCACTGCCGAGCGGGAATGTGCAGCGTACAGCCCTGCAGGGTCGGGGTGGTAGCCTGATGGTACTGCAGGCTGGCGTTTTCAATGCTAATGCTGATGCCAGCACCACGCATTAGCCCTGCCCCTGCGAGCGTTCACCCCGCGCAAAAAAGTGATGTACCGGACCATGACCCTGACCGATATTCAGGCTATCTGCCCGAGCAATGGCTTGCGACAGATAATCTTTGGCTGCCGACACCGCCTCAGGCAGCGCGTGACCTTGTGCCAGATAAGATGCTATCGCCGAGGATAAAGTGCAGCCTGTGCCGTGAGTGTTTTGGGTCGGTATACGTTTAGCACTCAGGCGCAGCACATCGTCTTTGGTAATCAGTAAATCAACACTGTCGGCTGAGTCACTTAAATGGCCACCCTTGAGTAACACTGCGCGTGCCTGTAACTGACGTAAGCTGCTAACCATGTCCAACATTTCAGCTTCATTACGTGGTATTGGCTGGTCAGTTAATAACGCTGCCTCAGGCAAATTCGGCGTAATAATATCGGCCAGACCGAGTAATTCACTTTTCAGCGTGCTAATGGCGGATTGTTCCAGCAACGGGTCACCGCTGGTGGCGACCATCACCGGATCTAAGACGAGGTGTGCGGGTGAGTACTGGCGTATTTTGTCCACTACCACCCGGATAATTTCAGCATCAGCCAACATACCGATTTTAACAGCGCTGACCTTAATGTCGCTAAACACTGCGTCTAACTGCGCGGCAACGTGTTGCAAAGGGATCGGGAAGATGGCGGATACGCCCTGAGTATTTTGCGCGGTAATCGCGGTAATCGCCGAGCAGGCGTAACTGCCGGTGGCGGAGATGGCTTTAATATCGGCCTGAATGCCTGCGCCGCCGCCACTGTCTGAACCAGCGATGGTTAAAACAATCGGAGTGGTGATGGATTGTGCAATGGATGGATCTGGCATGTGTGCTCCTAAACTGGGATAGGAACTACACTAACCGATGGAAACAGACTGGGTGTGTCTGAGCGCTTAGTGAGAAGCGTCGATTGGTGCTAGTTCCCTACGTCAGTATTAACTGAATCAGGTTCAACGGGTCTCGCGCTTAGCGATCTCAGCAATTTAATGCCCCCCGACTATCTGGAACGAATCATAACAACATTTAACTTTGTTTGGCGAATAATTATTCTTCAAGCTTCTACAGTAAAGCTCGCAGGCGGCTCTCAAAAATAGCCCTAAGATGGTTTGCAGAGGATATTAATGCCTGATCCATCTGCAGTTATTTTCACAGATTCGGGTTGGATGGCCGGATCGATAGTAAAAGTATCCACTTCGCGCTGCATAGTCGCCGGATTCAGGCTCGCAGCATCTTCACCGTGGTCTTTTAACCAGAACCAGCTGTGTTCTGAGGTGGCGTTATTTTGCCAGTGGATGGTAAGCATTTCGGGTGTTTGGGTGATGTTTTTTATACGCACCGAAGCGGGCGTTTGTTGTTGGTTTGACATAAATTTCTTCTTCCTATCAATTACTCGCCTATAGCGCCATACTGATGTTATTACGCATTGACTTCGCTTTTGGGTTAAAGTCACTGGGTAACAACGATCCTTAGATTGGCTCAAACTAGCCTGAG
>CALHAO010000086.1 GCA_937931765.1 uncultured Thiotrichaceae bacterium | reverse complement strand
GAAAAATTGGCATCGGCACTCTTAACCGGCATTAGGTAGTGCACTGTCGCAGGTGAAAAATCGATTTCCGGAACTGGTATACCGCCAAAAATAACATGCACATCAAAACCTTGTTCTGCCATGTTTCTGGCTATTAAAGCTGCACGGCGGACGTGCCCAATACCCAATAGATACTGTACATAAAACATAACCTTTGGGGCTTTCATGTTTGGGGGCGAAATCCTTTCGTGTGAATTAGGCATATTAAGGCCGGTTAGTTGTGAAAAACGCCGGGTGATTTTTTCCAGACCTGAAATATATTCTTCATAGGTAGTCAGCGAGGGCGGGGATTGTTCTGATAATGCTGTGAGGGCTTTGATCATCTTATGCGTTTCTCTGCCCTGTGCCGGATCAATCATTGAGACCAGATTTAGTGCTTTCGCTTTGGTAGCACGGATGAGTTGTTCTTTGCGTGGCTTTGAGCGTGGAATAATCAGTGCCGGCTTGTCGAAAGACAGAATTTCACAAAAGGTGTTATAGCCACCCATGGCGACAATGGCCTTGGCGTTAAATAACAGGTATTCCAGATTGGGTGAGAAGGTGATCATGCTCACCTGTTCCAGTTTCTCAGCACGCTGCATAAATTCGTAACGTTCTGTTGCGCCCATAAATGGCCCCAGTACGATTAAGGCCGGTTCCGGGAAGTGGCTGTTTTCATAAGCTCGTAGTACCCAATCCACCATGTCGATACCATCACCACCACCACCAGAAGTAACTAAAACATAAGGTTGTTCAGGAATATCGATACTGGACTCATCAATATTTTCCGGTAAAAAGCGTTGCAGGAAGCCAGTGAAGTGCATTTTATGCTGCACTAATGCTGTGCGGGACATGCCTTCCAGTGGGTTACCCATGATTTCAGGGCCATAAATCCATAGCTCATCATAAAGTGACTCCAATGCAGGCCATGCTTCTTTGCGCTCCCACTCTTTTTCGAGTAACTGCGGATCATCCATGACGTCCCTTAGGCCAAGAATGGCCAGGGTGTCGGTGGTTTTGAGCATTTTAAGTGTGCTCAGAACCTCGCCTTGCAGACCTGTGGGTTCTTTGTCCACCAGAAAAATATCCGGTGCGAACACACGTGCCGTATGGTGAATAATTGATTCGCGTAAGGCCAGTGTATCTTCCAGATCAATGTGCAGGGCTAATGACGTATAGCTACCGTTGTGAAGTTTGATAATGCCGGGGATGCGCACAAAATCAACGCGGGCCTTAAAATCAAACTGGCCGATAATCGGTGAGCCGGTCAGAATGAGAACAGATAAGCCTTTATAAGCATCAACCAGTGCATGCGCAATAGCCCGGCAGCGTCTTAAATGCCCCAATCCAAAAGAATCATGGCTGTAAATCATTAAACGACAGCTATCAGGTTTTTGAGTCACACTAAAGCCTTTTGGTTGTTTACTGTGAAAGTCGCAGACTTTCATGCTTGGGAATGAAGTTTTTCATACCCCTTCCTGTGAAAGTCGCAGACTTTCACGCTTGAGAACAAGTCAGGCAAGTATGGCTCAGTTTTTTGGCCTTTCCTGTGCTTGTACTTCTTCCTGTACACTTTCTGCCGCAGCTCCGGCAATTTGTGTTTTTTGTGCTTCGCTGAGATTGGTTTTATCTTCAGCGTCTAATTTAACTCTTACTTCTTTTCTGGCAAATTGGATGCCGTTTGCATCAAAATTTTTCTGTACCCGATTATACAGCTCTTTACGAATCATGAACTGAGTACCGGGTTTTGCCATGAATTTGCCTCTTATCACAATACCGACATCATTGACTTCCAGTACGCCCTGAGATTTAAAGGGTTGCAGAAAATCTTCTTTAAATTCTGGCACATCCATCATTTCTTTGCCGATTTGTTTAAAGATTTTCTTCACTTTGTTTAAGTCGGTATCAAATGGCACGGTGAACTTCAGTTTCATAATCACCCAGTTACGGGAAAAGTTAGTGAGCTTGGGAATTTCGCTATAGGGGATAGTATGCACTGCTCCACGGTGATGGCGTAATTGCATGGAACGCAACGAGATCTGTTCCACTGTTCCCAGTGTACCTTCGATTGATATGTATTCTCCGGCGCGGAAAGCATCATCAATCAGGAAGAAGATGCCGGAAAAAACATCCTGAACCAGTTTTTGCGCACCAAAGCCAACGGCAATACCGACGACACCCGCACCAGCGAGTAGGGGCGTGATATTGATGCCGATATTACTAAAGGCGATCAGGATCGTCATGATCACAATGATAGCCTGTAAAGTAAAACGCATTAGCGGCAAAATGGTAGACAAACGCGATGAACCGGCTCCACCACCTTCACCGCCGCCCGGCTCTTCTGAATTAAGATCCATGCCTGATGCTGTCTGTTCGGCTGCCAATTTGCGGTTAATCCACAGAGTGACGATCTCCCAAATCAGATAACCAATGGAAAGTATGATCGTAAAACGGATCATATCCGTAGCAAAGTTTTGACCCACACCTCGTGCCGCGAGGTCATGCGGACGGATTTGCCAGACAAAAGCCAGAGTGAATAAGGCAATACCAAACAACAGCACCCGGCCAATGCGGGTATAGCTGCGTTTAGCGGATAAGTAGGCCTTTGTGGCGACTTCGCCGCTGCCAGACATGGGTGGTAGCATATAAGCGACGGCTGTCCGGACGATAGTATCGAAGACCGGAATGAACAGCAGTAATAGTAGCGTGATGGTTTGCGGGCTATATTTCAGTAATGAAAAAGCCTGTAGCGAGACAATTTTCTGGACGATCAACCATAAGAATACACTCATGAAGATTAGGAAGCCGGGGTATATTCTGGCGATGGTACTGGTTGTTGTTTTGCCAATCTGATCCCAGCCCGACATCATTTCGGTCAGCCCATCGCCTGCTCGCCATGCGATATAAATTATATAAAGGTGGCTTGAGATATTTAACCAATAACCCAGGCGCATTTCTCCGGGGTCTGAGCCGTTTATCTGATTGAATGCTAACCATGCCGCTGTCAAGCCAGTCAGCAGGGCGAATCCGAATAGGTGGCGGTGTAGAAAGTGTGCTGTTGGGTCGCTGCAATGCACAATACGCAATTGTGGACGGTTGGGTGATAGCAGAAAGCGGGAGATGGCTAGCATCAGTCTTGGAAAAAAGATCAGGTTATTCAGCACTAAATAGCTGAAATCATCTGAAGTGGCTGATTGCACGGTTTCGATGACAATGACGGTGATGATAATAAAAGTGATCAGCCCGATCATATCCAGCACAAACCGTAAGCCCAGTAGCCTGAGTGATTCCCGGTAAGAGTCAGGGTCAATCGGGTTCGCAATCCGTGCACGCCATTTCCGGGTGAATAACATGATAATCTTTTCAGCGACTAAACCCAGCACTAGTGCCAGCGCCAATACAGCGAAGGCGCGCAAAATACCTGCTTCACCCTGATTCAGGGTGAAGGTATTAATAATGCGTTTCTGGATGCCGTACATTTCCGGGGTTCGGTTCAACGATAAGGCAGTGGCTTCGTAGACACCCTGCGCCCAACTTTTGATAAAAGCGATGACGCCTCCGGAGTTCCCGGTCGTTGTCTCAGTTCGGTTTTCTTTGGTGTCTGCTGCTAAGTGTTGTAGCAGTATCTCGCGCACTTCTTTGTCAGACAGCCGCGACACCATTTTTTGTACTGCCTCAGGAGAATTCAGTTGGTCTGTTGTAAGCGCCCCCGCACTGGTGGTGCTACTACTTATGCCGGGAAGATCCGCAGCGCCTGCCGTCATAGTCATGAAGACTGACAGCAGGACTGCAAAGAAGAACGTCGATATGCAATTTAATGTGGATCGCTTAGTACCTAGGGTCTGTAACATC
>CALHAO010000085.1 GCA_937931765.1 uncultured Thiotrichaceae bacterium | reverse complement strand
CTTTTTTTAGCCAGTTCATCCATTTTACTGATACAACCGGTATTACTGACCCACAACGCCTGTGCAGCGTTGAGAATGGCTTCACGTTTTTTTAATTTATCCTGTTCTTTGATAGCGCGTGATGACATTTTTTGCTCTGTGTTTAGGGTTTGGTTAACTAACTGACCAGCAGTCATTTCAGGATGCATTCTAAAATGACTGCTGGTCAGTTGTCTATATTTTTTAGGTGTCTGCCATTAGGCAGTTTGACTGGATGTGGATGGGAATTGATGGTAGAAATAGACGAGCGAATCTAAAAAAATAATTCAAAAATACCCGCATAAAAAAAATATTAAGGTCTGTTTTGTCATGAAATTTAAGTTATTAGTGATACTGCTATCGTTTGTCTACTGCGCTTCGGCTGATGCCGGAATGTACCGTTGGGTTGATGAGAACGGTGAGGTGAATTATTCCGATAGTGTGCCGCCTTCAAAGTCGCAAAGAGGGCATGCTGAACTGGATGGGTATGGCAACGAGGTCGATAAGGTGGAGGCTGCTAAATCCAAAGAAACCGTGGAGGAAGAAAGCTGGTTAGCTGAGCTGGAAAAGCAGCTGAAAGCTAAGCAATTGCAGCAGTCACGCAAAGACACGATGTTGCTAAATAGCTTTGCTACGCTTGAGCAATTTGATGCTTTGCGGGATGAAAAACTAACCGTGCTAAGTGATGGACTAAAACAACTTCAGTTATTACGTAATAAATTACTGAAAGAGTTCGAGCGGATGGAACAACAGTTGAAAAACAGCAAGGCCGGTGTTGCCAAAAAGCGCATTCAGGGTTTCATTAAAACCAATCAGGAAAATACTGCAGCTTACGATCGCGCTATTCAGCAGAATACAAAAGAGACACAATTATTGCAGCGAACTACTGAAGAGCAGCGTAAACGTTTGTCTTTCTTGTTGGAAAATTTGGAAAATGCTGAGAAAAATGCAGCTAAATAGACCACTAAAACTCACTAGGAAGCCATTGCCGCACAGCTTCCTGTAGTTAGTCATCTGGCAACCAGCCCGCTTACAGCTGTGCTAATAATTTGTCAGCATCAGTATAGCTCAGCATCAGAGTGCGGTGCTTGCCATCCTGTTGCAGAATCAACGATGGAAAACTATCACCACCGATACTGCGGGCAAACTGCAATTCCTGCTGCAAAGCTTCCTGTGTCGCCGGACTATTCAGGGCTTCCGCAAATAGCTTGCCGTCCAGACCAATGCTTTCCGCAACGTTTATCAGCGTTTCATCATCGGAAGGGTTAAGTGCCTGTTGGTAGTAAGCATTCTGGATACCTTCAATCATGGCGATTTCTTTTGAGGCATCTAATTGGCGAGCAGCCAGTGCGGCACGACAGGAAGGGTAGGTGGAACGTCTGGGCTGATTATTTTTCCAGAAATCAAAATTGAATTGCGTGCCAGGAATCGCCTGAGTAATGCGTTCCCAGGTATTGATCAGCATACTTTGCATACCTTCCGGCATGGGTTCGGATGAATCAGGTGCTAAGCCACCGGCCACGTAACGTACTTCAATATCGTCCGGTAGTTGTGTCTGTAATTGTTGCCAGAGTCGACGAAATCCGTAGCACCAGCTACACATAGGATCATGAACATAATACAGTATGCGTTTTGTTGTTTCGGTGTGTGCCATTAGTTGCTCCGGATTATTGTGTTTAGGTCAGTCACTGTCCAAAACGTGCAATTATCTATGGACAGTTACTCATTGATGGGTAAGCTATCATATAACTTCGGAATAAAGAAAAACCTTTGCGCCAGTACTTAAAAACTTGGCTTCGGCTCCGCTCAGCCCGCGAGCCGCGCAGAAGGGCATTATGAGGCAAGAGCCTACTCATTTTAATCAGGAGCGAAAGCCATCATGTTAAAAACAATGATTCCCCCGCCGGTCTACGTGCTGTTTAATGCCGGTATTATGTGGTGGTTGGATAAGAGTTGGCCGCTTGTTGTCTGGCTGGACAATAGCTTTAATATGCTGGGCTTGGTGATTATAGCGATTGCCGTTGTGCTTGATCTCTGGTCACTGGGTTTATTCTTCCGTTCCAAAACCACGGTCAATCCAATGAAACCTGCTAACACCAATGAGCTGGTGTTGGATGGTATGTATAAAATCACCCGCAACCCGATGTATCTGGGCATGCTGATCGCTCTGATTGGTTGGTGGGTTTACCTGGGTAGTTTGTCGCCGTTGTTTATGCTGCCGGTGTTTGTCTGGGTATTGACCGTGCAGCAAATTATTCCGGAAGAGATTGTGCTGGAAGAAAAGTTTGGTGCGACGTATCTGGCTTACAAACAGCAGGTCAGGCGCTGGATTTAGCTGTGTCCCGGTGATCTTTGTGGTCACGCAGTGTCACTAAATGTTGCATATCCAAAGTAAAATTAACTGATTCGCCGACATTATGTACCTGATGACTAGGGGCCAGTGCGAGAATATGATGGCCGTCAGTTAAACCCAGCGTATAAAGATAATGCGCACCCCGAAAGGCTCGTGAGGTAATTTGTGCGCTGCGTTCACCGCTCTCGGTTAATTGAATATCATCCGGGCGGATTAGTACATTCAGTGCGCAGTCCGCCTGACAATCATCAGGAATCACCGTGCTAATCTCGCCTAGTGGAGTGGCAAGCCTATGCGCACTAATGACCGTGCCGGGTAGTAACGAGCCTTGACCGATGAATTCCGCGACAAAACGGTTATCCGGCTGATGATACAGCTGATAACCCTTATCCCATTGTTGCAGGCGGCCATAACCCAACACACCAATCTCATCTGCCATCGCAAAGGCTTCATGCTGATCATGTGTGACCAGAATCGCAGTAGTGCCTTCACGTTTCAGAATGTCGCGGACTTCCTTCGCCAGAATTTCACGTAATTCCAGATCCTGACTGCCCAGTGGCTCATCCATTAATAACAATTTCGGGCGTGGCGCTAAGGCGCGGGCTAGGGCAATACGTTGCTGCTGGCCACCGGATAATTCATGCGGGTAGCGATTTTCATAGCCCGCCAGATCGACCAGTTTTAGTAACTCCTGAATACGTTGCCGTTTTTTTGCACTGCTTTGCTGGCGGATGCCAAAAGCGATATTGTCCCCAACGCTAAGATGCGGGAATAGGGCGTAATCCTGAAACACCATGCCGATATTGCGTTGTTCCGGTGGGATGTGCACGCTGGTTGAGCTGATTACTTGTTCACCCAAGCGTATAATGCCTGATTTGATAGGTTCAAACCCGGCGATGGCGCGGAGTAATGTCGTTTTGCCACAACCACTGGGGCCAAGCAGGCAACCGATGTCGCCATCTTGCACGGTTAGATTGATGTCATGGACAATGGTGGTGCCATCATATTCGATGTAAATGTTTTCTAGGGTGAGTGTGCTCATGACAGGGATCTGTTTGGGTGAAGGGTACAATAAATAGCCGGGAATATTTTAATGAACATCTTTGCCTAAAAGCAGAACTTGCTGTGATGTTTTTAAGTTACTGGCTTTGTTGCTCAGTCGGCGATCAAAGGTAGCAAATGGCCCAACGGTATTTGCAAGATGTAGTGCATCAGCAAAGTCCATGCCCGCTGCATACCAGTGTAAAGCTTGTGCTACAGTAGCTGGTTGGTGAACGACTATTCTTGGAAGAGATAGTAAGTGCCTGACCCGCTCAATGACTGCTGAGCGCTCCCAATTGTGGCCGTTGCGAGAGCATAGTACCCAGACAACTTCGAGTAAAACGGTCTGTTGTACAAAGCATTCATTGTCACTGAACAGTTGAGTAGCCTCAATAGTTTGAGCCTCATCGTCTTTTGCCAGATAGCGAACCACTACATTGGTATCCACTGTAATCATTTGCGCAAACCAGCCTCATAATCAATAGCTGCGTCCATGTCTTCGATTGACAATATTTTATTGGAATAGGCAGGTTTTTGATCGTAGCTTTCAATTTTTCCTTGTGGAAAGTATTGCCGCATTTCCTTTTTTACTTTCTGACTATGTTGTTTATTCGCAAGAAAATCCACGAAATTGGCTACCTCTTGCAAAGTATGTGCATCGAGTTCCTTGGTTTTTTCATAAATAACTTCAGCAGTGATCATGTTTAACCTCATTTCTATTTCTTCTGATTATACTGTGAAAGTCGCAGGCTTTCATGCTTGCGGAGTATAGTCGCCACATGGCAGTTACTGTATTTCTAATGATGGGTTTATATGAGTGTTTAACTTTTCCTGCCTCTGGCCTGCGATATAGACCGGCTAAGTAATATCACCGGAATAATCCCGGCAGCCACTATCATTATTGACGGCAAGCCCGCATCCGCTAGACGTTCATCCGAGGCCATTTCATAGGCTCGCACCGCCAGCGTATTAAAGTCAAACGGTCTCAGGATCAGGGTGGCTGGCAGTTCTTTTAATACATCGACGAACACCAGTAACAATGCAGTCAGCAAGGTGCCTTTCATCAGCGGCAAGTGTAGTTTGTGCAGGACGCCCACCGAATTCAAGCCTAGTGAACGCCCGGCATTATCAATAGTCGGTTTAATCTTACCTAATCCAGCTTCAACAGTTTGCAGGGAGACCGACAAGAAGCGCACATTGTAAGCAAATAATAGCGTGAACAGTGTGCCACCCAGCAACAGTCCCGGTGAGGTGCCAAACAACGATTTGCTCAGGGTATTGATCTGGCCATCTATCCAGGTGAAGGGGATGAGTACACCAATGGCGATAACTGTGCCGGGTATGGCGTAACCCATCGCTGCGATGCGCGAGGTGAAACGGGTCATTGGATCATTATTAACCCGGTTGCCATAACCTAGTATCAGCGCCAGTATCAGCGCAAAGAAAGCCGCCATCGCCGCCAGTAATAAGCTGTGCCAGATCAGTGAAAAGAAGTCAGCGTTAAAGCC
>CALHAO010000084.1 GCA_937931765.1 uncultured Thiotrichaceae bacterium | reverse complement strand
CCGAAACGCTAACACCTACGCAGATCAATATCATTGTTAATGGTTGGTTTGAAAAGGCGGTATCTGACGGAATAATTCACGAAAATAAAGCGGGTGGTATCGGCAAGCCTAAATATTTGTTGTCTGGCAAAAATCCCAAATCAGGCACAAAAGAGCATCAGCTTGCTATGCACCTGGACGGGGAAGAGGTGGAGCATGTTTGATAAACCAGTTACCGAAATCATCCGCGAAAACTTAAACCCGTCTGAGGTGATGGCAATCCGGATGCAGGAGCGCAAAGCGGGGCGGCTGGTTAACGTGACCCGATTACATGACCAGCTTGTCGAAATCGAAATCATTCATCCGGATAAGATCATCGACATTACACCTGGGCAAAATTATCTGAGCTGAGGCCATTTGTCAGGCTGGTTGTGACACAGCAAAATCATCTGATAACATTTTAATCGTTGTATAAGTTTCGCATATGCCTATACAGCACCTTTTAGGGCCGGTTCTTTTGAATTGGCCTTTTTTATGCCGTTTTGGGGTGTGACTTTTCAAAGTGACGGTACTTTTGACGGTATAAAATAATATTGGAAATCACAGAATGACCACACACAAGGGATAGAAGGACATTGTTAGAATCCTCTAGGGGCGAAATTTTAAATCAGTGAAAATACCAAGCAACTATTTACCCTGGTTATCCAAAGCCTGCTGCAGCTTTTCCAAGCATCTGCGACTGGTTTCCCAAAAATTATCTTTGAAAGTTTCAGTCCCGATCAATCCAGCATTTTTCTCTGAAATTCTATCCAGAAAAAATAAGATTTCCTCACACCCAAACAAATAGGCACTGCCTTTGAGTTGATGTGCTTTTGAACCAGCGTCCTGCCATGACTCCTGATCTAACAATGACTTAAGCTCTGCATAATCCTTTTCCAACGTCGTCAGTGTTTTGGTAATAAGATTCAACAGCGCTTCACCCTGAATTCTTCCACCCATGCCATTTAACAGGCTGGGAGTGCTACCCATTTTTTCATTTACCACTTTATAGCACCCACTTTAGCAAAACTGTTTATTTTCACGTAACCGGGAGCGCATCAATCGATGAGTAGACCCATCTGGCGAGCGACATGGACGGCTTCACCACGATTTTTTACTTCGAGTATTTTACAGATATTATAAACGTGCCGCTTCACCGTACTTTCCTGCAAGTTGAGCATATCTGCAATTTGCTGATTACTTTTCCCTTCTGCCAGCAAGAATAATATTTCCTGCTGTCTTGCAGTAACCAATGAATATTTAGGAATAGACCCACCAACAGTGGATGGCATATCAAGGCGTTTAGGAAAATAGATTTTGCCACTCAACACCTTTGTCAAAGCATCACGCATTTTGTCAGGGTGAACGGACTTATGCAGAAAACCCTGCGCACCCAGCTCAAAAACTGCACGCACGTTATCCTGACTGGAAGAAGAAGAAATAACACAGACCGGTGTGCTTTTTGCAGCGGCAACAACCCCAGCCAACTCATCCTTCCAATTGCTCTTTCCTGGCATGAATAAGTCAACCAGTATCAGATCGAAGTTATCATTCTTGATGAAACTACTCGCCTCCGTCCAACTTCGAACCTGAACTACCTCGCTGGAAGGAAAAATAATTGTATCTAAAATCATCGCAAGACCCACACTAAAGAGTGCGTGGTCATCAGCTAATAAAAGTCGCAAGTTTCAGTTCCCCACCCCAAAATATAAATTGGGTATGTTTTCAGAAAATATTTGGCACTAAGGCGAGCGTCAAAAAATTACAACGAATTAAAACTTAGTCGTATAACCAAATAAAGAAATACGGCATAGAGGTGCCGTATTTCTAAGGAAATTATCTAGAACTGAAGATACGTATTTATAGTAAAGGTAGCAAGTCAGAACTGACGATTCAGCGGGCTTTGTCAACAATTCCATCAGATAATGACTCCGGCAGAAAGCGTAAAACTTTCACACCAATAGTTACCATCAAAAATGCTAACCCTACCCCACCCAGTCCGAGCATAATTTCCCAAATACTAGGGGAATAACTATTTGTTACACCATCGAAATAGCTACTTTCAACGTCAGCTCCCGGAAACAACACCAACGGGAAAGCTTGCCCACCAATCAAAATAACGTATAACTGTGCGAAACCACCCAGAATGACTAACCCGGCAGCGATAACCAGAGACAAACGATTTCCGGCGAGGAAACGGCAGAAGATCAGGGACAATGGCACTAGGCTGCCAAGAAAAATCTGTACAATCCAGAATAACTGGGTATAGACCCCGCCATCGCGAAGAATGAACCACTCAACACCATGATGCTCAGTTGCATATAAATTACTCAGATGTCGCATCAATTCAAAAAACAGAACTGCCGCAATAAAAATAGCTAATAGATAACGTAAGCGATTAATAATCAAATCGCCCAATTCACGTCCTGTCCATTTATAACTAGCAAACAGCACCAGAATAAAAACTGCCAAGCCTAAGGAAAATGACATCGCAATAAACAGGGGTGCCATAATCGCTGCATCGTAAAACTGACGCGCCACCAGAAAACCGAAGATAGAACCTGTACCCATCGTTAAGAGCAAACGCCAGGTGAAAGCCATGAAACCGGCATACGGATAAGCTTCTTTGAGCTTACGATCCATCATTGTCCAGATATAAAAGCCTACCAAGCCCAAAAAGCCGTTATACAAGATAATATTCCAGGCAAAAATCGACTTAAAGTTATAGTGCGTCATGGCAATAATCAACCGGTCAGCATGCCCCAAATCCAGTACCAGCACCACCAGGCCACCCACCAACAGCGAGATAGCCAGCAAGGCAGATAAGCGTCCCAGCGGTTGATAAATTTTCTTACGGAATACTGTGCCAATCGAACCAATGTTCAACGCACCAGAAGCCGCAACAATCAGGAAGATAGCGAAAACGTGCGGTAATCCCCAGACGATTTGGTTATTCATACCCGTCACATAATGCCCTTCATGCTCAAGGTATAAAAAGGCAAAAAAACCCACTGCGCAAATAGCGGCAAAGATAGCCAGAAGTGTGTAAAAGCCTTTGCCCGCACCCACCTCACTATAAGTAATTATTTTACTACTCATCGTACTATTTCCTTCCGGCTTAAATATTAAGGTAGCGCACACCGGTATTCAAACCCAGGTCGCCACGAATCTGTTCGCCGCCCAGTGCTTTCATAGCACGGCTGATGCGACTTTCCGGATCATTAAGATCACCAAAAATAACCGCTTGCGGTGCTGCCTCAGCACAAGCAGGAATCTGCCCTTTATCCACCCGGTGCACACACATATTGCAGGACTCCACCGTGCCCATGCCACGCGGGGAATGTGGCAGTTGATCCGTTAATGGTTCATGGACAAAACTGCGAGCTTTATATGGGCAGGCCATCATGCAATAACGGCAACCGATACAAGTATGTTTATTGACCTGAACAATACCGTCAGCACGCTTCATAGATGCGCCCGTAGGACACACATCAACACAAGGTGCGGTCTCACAATGCTGGCACATCACTGGCAAGGTAAAACTGTTTTTCGTCAGCTTATCCGTCACCTTAACCGTACGAATCCACTGCGCCTGCTGATCAGGGCGGGCTTTAGGGTCATTCCCCCAGCCATGCTCTTTTTTGCAGGCTTCCACCATTGACTCCCCACCATCGGTAAGACGGCGCGTATCAATCAACATTCCCCAGCGAATCTTCGCATCAGCGGGTTGATCTTCAGGTCTTGGCGTTACATCAGCAGCATGTACTTCACGTAAAAACACGCCCGGCACCAGTGTTATCGCAGCGGCAGCCGCCACTGTTCCGGTGATCGCGCCCATAAACCGGCGACGATAAGCATCCACCTGATTATTGCCATCAGCTGATGGCTGAGCAGTCTGACTCATGTTATTCACGGAACTATTACTCATTGCACAGCTCCTTTATCACCCGTCACCAATAACATATCCGCCATGTTAAGTGGCTGTTTTTTGGCCGACATCTCATGATAACTATTAGCACTCAGTTTGTGCTTATAGTCAGAATTATCCAGCACCTGAGGACGATCTGCATGACACTGAAAACAGTCAATTTTCACCCCAGCGTAGGTATGACAGCTGGCACAAAAATGCTCCTGATCAGGATAATGCAAAGCTTCACCGTCAGCCTTAGTGGCTGAAACGTGGCAATTAATGCACTCATTCAGACTGTGTTTCTTAGTGCGGATACCGGCAATCACTGTTTCATCACGATGCTCATTGAGATAAACCATGTGATTGCGGCGCATATCCTCAGTTGGCTCAACACACTGCTCTGCTTTTTCCTTAGCAGTTGCCAAATTGATTTCAGGCGGACTAGCATCACAACCAGCCAGAAAAGCCACCAATAACATGGGCAACATCAATGGAAGTAACAGCATTGACTTTATTTTGCTGAACATCATCATTCTGACCTTCCGTTTATCCGCCCATACCCATTTCGATGTAGCCAGTCGGGCATACATCTGCACAGATATGGCAGCCGATACATTTATCATAATCAGTTGCTACATAACGGCCCATAGTTGATTTAGCCTTTGGCACACGATACACAGCATCCTGAGGGCAATAGATAACGCAGTTATCGCACTCAAAACACATGCCACAGCTCATACAACGACCGGCTTCTTTAACCGCATCTTCTTCTGCCAGCGCATTCATACGCTCGGCAAAATGGCCTAATACCTGCTCAGACGTTGGCACATCTTCAGTACGCAGCTGACGGTCTTCCGTCTTAAAATGACCTAAAAACAATTCGCTGGAAGGCACAATGACTGACTTAGAACGATCTTCGTAGTTATGCACTGCAAAGCCCGCCCCATCAGTACCACGCATATCTTCTGCCTGCGTGTTTTCAAGATTTTCAGGTTCCAGGCCCGCTTCGTGCAGCTTCTGCAATAAATCGAAATGATGCTTGTCCACTTTCGGACGCTTCTGCATCTTTTCTTCATTCAGATACTGATTAATGGTTTCAGCAGCAATCGAACCCTGACCAATCGCCGTCGTCAGCAAGTGAGGACGAATAACATCGCCAGCCACAAAGTGACCTTCTTTACCCGGCACCTGATAAAACTTATCAGCATCAATCAGGTTACGGTCATTAGCCATATCCTCGAAACCGTCCAGCTTACCGTACTGACCAATCGCGGAAACCACCAGATCAGCTTCGATCATGGTTTCCTTACCACCTTCTTTGGCCACCGGCATATTGCCTTTCATTTCGCAATCAACTACTACCAAACCAATCGCACGGCCATTGTCGTCAATCACCAATTCTTTCGGCATCACTTCAGTCAGAATAGTCACACCTTCTTTCAGTGCATCCTGTACTTCATGCTCAGCCGCTGTCATCTGATCCAACGGGAACAAGGTAGTCAACGTTACTGTTGAAGGCGCTTTCTCAGTCACATCATCATGTGTCAATTGACCAGTCGCAGCATCTTCAGGGTTTTCCTGATAATCAGCCAGCGTACCAATACGGCGCGAAACAGACACCACATCAATAGAGGTATCACCACC
>CALHAO010000083.1 GCA_937931765.1 uncultured Thiotrichaceae bacterium | reverse complement strand
CAACCAGGTTGTAATAGCAGCTGATAAAGGCGCAATCAGGTTAGTCCCTGCCGCCGGAATGGCCAGATGCAAAATCGATTTCCAGACACTCACCACCTGTCGCGAACAAGCCGCCAGCGTCAGGAAATTCAGCTTCACCTTCAGAATATACAGCGACACCATAAACGCTACGGAGTAAGCAATCACTGAGGCTAAAGCCGCCCCGACCAGCTCCAGACGAGGAAAACCAAACAAACCAAAAATCAGGATTGGATCAAGCACCAGATTAACCAGTGCGACCACCATCATCACATAACTGGGTAAGCGGGTATCACCGGATGCCCTGATCGCTGCATTCCCCACCATTGGCACGACAATCAGAAAACAACCCATGTACCAAACTCCCATGTAATCATGCAGATAAGGTAGTAATTGCGGCTCGGCTCCTAATAACTGAAACAGTGGGGCAATCGTGAACCAGCCCGTGACAGCAAAGATAATTGCCACCAGAAAGGCGATAATAATCGACTGCGTTGCGTAACTACGAACCAGCGAATAGTCTTTGCTGCCAATGGCACGGGCGACTAATGAAGATGCTCCTGTACCAATACCAAAAGCCAGACTGCTGATCACCATCACCACCGGAAACGTGAAACTCATGGCTGCCAAGGGTTCTGTGCCTAACTGGCCGACAAATAGAGTATCCACTACATTCACCAGAATCACCGCCATAATACCCCAAACCATAGGCAGGGTCAGGCGGATTAAGTGCGCTTTTTCATCACCTTGTGTCAAGTCATTTTTAGCAGGCTGGTTGGACATTAAAAGGTTTCCTAAATTAATTACATCACTAACTCAAACGACACATAACCATAGTCTTGCCCGTTAATACGCAATGACACACCCTGCTCACCTGCATAATAGCGGCGCGTGGTAATGGCTTTGATGACGTGGTTTTTCCTGAAAGCATAAGTTGTGCCTGCTGCTAACTGGGTTTTGCTGCCCTTGAAGACTTTGGCAGCTAACTTCCCATTAGCTTTTTTAAAATGCAGCAAATAATCAATCACCAGCGTCTGATCCACATCACTGGTGGACTGTAATTCGGCATTAATCGACAGCGCTGAACCTAACTGCACAACATCAGCTTCCAAACTCAAACTGACTAAATCAAGCTGTGGCGCTTCTATACCAAACGCTTTCAGTGCCAACGGATGGCCTTGTTTAATCAACGACCGGCACGCATGACGCACCAGACGTTCACGATTTTTATCCGCGCCCCGCATCCAGTCATTAGCCAATTGTGCAATCAAATCCGGATGGTCTTTCGCAATATCATTCAGGTGATTAGCTACAGAACGCCGGACGTATTCCTCACTATCATCACGTAACGCAGTCAACAACGGTAATACGGGCATGGGATCATCAATTAGCCGGGGCAACTGCTGCCCCCACGGCAAGCGCGGGCGACTGCCCTCAGAAACCAAACGCCGCACATGCTGATTTGGATCATCCGCCCACTGCTGTAAAATTGCCAGCGCCCTGTCCTGATCCTCCAGCAATAAATACCGAATACCGAATTCTGAGGTAAAACGCTTGGTCATCGCCTTAAGCAGCTGCATGGCATCATCGAACGCACCGATTTCGCGTTGCCCGATCAATAAAGTTAGCGGAAAAACGCCCCAGCCACGAATGCCATCCTCATCACTTCCCTGCCCCTCATTATCAAACTCCTCAGGGTGAAGCAGCGCATACAAAACAGCATGGCGCTCAGACTGACTTGTCGGTAAAACCACATAAACCTGGTCGGCAATCAGTTGCGCCCGGCCTTTTAATTCCAGCGATTCTAACTGCGACAAAATGGTTTGCTCAAAAACCTTACGATCGAATTCAACTAAATGTTTTTGCAGATGATGCCCAAAACAGACGACTAATTCGGGAGAAAATAAATTTTTGAATGGTTCCATTGGGCTAACTCCTATTGTTACTTGATGCCCTGCTCAGCCAGGTATTCCCTGACTGCAGCCTTGTCACCCTGAAATACCAGGCGTTCCGATTTTTTACTCATCTGGTAGTCATACATCGGGTCATAATAATCAAACAGGATAAACTCAACCCATCGCTGGTGTGCCTCAGTTTCCCCGGTACGTCGTTGAACTTCGAGCGCAGATTCCATCATGGCCCGGACTTGTGCATGACGAACACCGCCTAAGCGTCGCCTGATCTTATCCGCACTGCCCAGAATGTAATCACTGAACGCCTGAAAACCTGAGGCTTCATCACCTTGGCGCTGGCTAAAAGCCTCAACCATATCGACTACATATTCCTGATAACTAATCGCAGCACGTTCTTCATTACTAACCTCCATCAGCACTAACTTAGATTGGCTTAATTGCTGAAACAGGATTTTAGGCAGGTGTACTGAACCGATATTTGGGCTTTCATCCTCAAACAATAAAGCCGTATGGCCCGCCGCCAATTGTTGTAACAAATCAATCGCCAGCATATTTTCAAAGTTAATCTGCGTGGGTTGAGGTGTGACTTGCGGGCCAAAAGCAGAACCACGATGATTCGCCAGGCCTTCCAGATCAATTTGCTGTTTAATGGTTTTGAGTAAAATAGTTTTTCCGGAACCTGTGCGGCCACTGAGCACAAAAGGCTGAAGCTGTGCGGGCAATTCCTCCAGTTGCTCCAGTAAATAACGGCGCAAGGCTTTATAACCACCCTTCACTCTGGGGTACATTATGCCAGTTTGCTCATAAATCCATTGCTGCGTAATACGGGAACGCAGGCCACCGCGAAAGCAATACAACACACCATCAGGATTCGCCTCAACAAACCGCTGCCACAACTGAATCCGCTGATCTTTAGTCTCGCCACTCACCAACTTCAGTCCTAACTTGATGGCAGCATCTTGTCCGTCGTTTTTGTAACAAGTACCTATCGCCTGACGTTCTTCATCGCTCATCAGCGGCAAATTTTCAGCAGAAGGAAATGCACCTTCAGCAAACTCAACCGGCGCACGGGTATCCAATAGTGCAACACCCGATACAAACAGCTGCTGCAGGTCATCAATCTG
>CALHAO010000082.1 GCA_937931765.1 uncultured Thiotrichaceae bacterium | reverse complement strand
CCGATGGTATAAATGAAGGTGTTCATGTAGGAAATCCAGAACTCCGACTGAACCAGAATAGTCTGATAAGCGGCCAGTGTTGCTTCAACAGGCGTCAGCACGACAACACCTGAGCGGGCAGCCATGCCTGAGCTAAATGATACCGCTGCAATGTAGATAAACGGGTAAAGGGTAGAGAGCGTAAACAGTCCCACCAGTACCATATTGATGCGGACGAAGAACTTATCACCACGCGAGTAAAGATTCATGTTTGACATAGTTCAGCCCTCACCACAAAGATGTTCTGGAATAACGTTTCGAGATCGTATTGGCAGTCATTACGAGAACGAATGCCACAACAGCGTTGAACAGGCCTGCTGCCGCTGCAAGGTCGTACTGTCCTGACTGTATACCCTGACGATAAATGAAGGTGTTCACCACGTCGGCTGTGACATAAGTAGCAGGCTGGTAAAGCAGAATAACCAGCTCGAAGCTCACTTCCAGTAGATTACCAATACGGATAATCAACATAATCAGAATGGTCGGTAATATCGAGGGGATGGTAATTTTCCACATCATCTGCCAGCGTGATGCCCCATCAACCGCCGCACTTTCATACAACGAGGGATTAACACCCGCAATCGCGGCTAAGAATACGATCGACGCAAAACCCGCTTCCTGCCAGATACCGGCACCAATGAATATCGGCCTGAACCATTCCGGTTTGGATAGGAAGTAAACCGGATCAACACCAAACCAGCCCAGTACCGTATTAACAATACCAGCGGACGGTGAAAATGCGGTAATGACAATACCCGCAAGAATAACGGTAGAAATAAAGTGCGGTAGATAAACAATGGTCTGCGCACCTTTCTTGTACCATTGCTTAAGAATTTCATTAAACATCAAGGCCAGTATAATTGGTGCCGGAAAGGCAAACAGTAGGTTATACGCACTCAGTATGGCCGTATTTTTAATGGCCCGGATGAAATCGTCGTTATCAAACAAGGTCTGGAAATGCTCGAAACCAATCCATGGGCTGCCCGAAATACCTTTAAATATACTGTAATCTTTAAAGGCAATCTGCAGACCATACATCGGCGCGTACAGAAAGGTAAAAAACCAGATCATCGCCGGAGCCAGCAGTACATAAATCTGCCACTCTTTCTTAAAGTGCTGAATCAGCCACTGGGACTTTTTCTGTAAATTAATCATATAGCCCCCTACTTAAGCCGGTCAGGATGATCAAAAACATCACCTGTTTCACGATCAAATACCCTGATCATTTCCGGCTTAATATGGAAAGCATTGAGATTTTCCAGGTGCTTAATATCGCCGCGTGTTTCCGCTTTAACCACAAAGGGCTTATCCATCACAGTACAATGCAGCAAGGCTTCAGAACCCAGTGTTTCAATCAAATCCAACTCAATGGGAATGGGACTAGTATCAGCATCCGCTTCGATCATAATGTGTTCAGGACGAATCCCCAGCGTTACTTTACGTCCGTGATCACTGCCACTTAATTCTCTTAAAGCTGGTAGCTCAAGACTATGATCACCAAAGTTTGCGAATAACTTATCGCCCCTGGTTTCAACATCTGCCTGAATCTGGTTCATTGGCGGTGAGCCGATAAAACTAGCGACAAAGATATTTTTTGGATGATTAAACAGATCCATCGGTGAACCGATCTGTTCAATGCGACCATCGCACATCACCACAATCCGGTCAGCCAGTGTCATGGCCTCCACCTGATCATGCGTTACATAAATGCTGGTCACACCCAGACGTTTGTGCAGACGTTTAATTTCCGCCCGCATCTGCGTGCGCAGCTTGGCATCAAGATTCGATAACGGCTCATCAAACAGGAACACTTTAGGATGGCGGACAATCGCCCGGCCCATTGCCACACGCTGGCGCTGGCCACCGGAAAGATCAGCAGGTTTACGCTCAAGATATTCAGTCAGCCCTAAAATCTCAGCCACTTCGGCCACTTGCTTGGTGACCTCGTCTTTGGGCACTTTACGAATTCTTAAACCGAAAGCGATATTCTCAGCAACGTTTAAGTGCGGGTAAAGTGCGTAATTCTGGAAGACCATCGCCACATCGCGGTCTTTGGGAGAAACATTATTGACAACCCGGTCATCAATAGTCAGGGTGCCATCGGTGATTTCCTCAAGCCCCGCCACCATGCGTAATGTCGTTGATTTACCGCAGCCGGAAGGCCCGACTAAAACTACAAATTCCTTCTCTGCCACTTCTAAGTCAATGCCATGGACAACTTCAATATCACCATAGCATTTGACTATTTTATCAAGCGTTACACCTGCCATCTTTCCTCCTACTACCTGACGCGATAAGTATAAGACCTACCACTACGTACGACGTTTAAATCGCCCTGAATTAAGTACTTCAATAAAATCTAACAGACCGGCATGAGAAGAAAGCTCCTCAACCTCCCGCTCCAAAGAACCAACGTGTTTAATCATCGCTGCTTCGGCATCTTGCGGGGAACCACTATGAATGGCTGAAACAATCGCCCTGTGCTCATCAATAACAGCCCCTTCGCGCCGGATATTATGTAGCCGCTTCAGATGCCTCATGCGGTAAACATCGGCTTGTGTATCTTTCATCATGCGCCACACACCCGGAACACCCGCCGCATCAAAAAAAGATTGATGCAATGCTTCATCCAACTCAAAAAACAGCTTATCCTGCTTTGCGGCCAAAGCCTGTTCCTGTTTTTTAAGCAGACCTTCCATCGTCAGGTTGATATTCCAGTTTCCCCGTTGCAACGCGGCACGCTTGACTGCTCCGATTTCAAGCTGTAGCCGGGTAAAACAAGCTTCGATATAGCGCTCAATCTGAATCGGCGTAACAAACGTGCCTGTTTTCGGCACAATCGTCACCAGCCCGACACTTTGTAAACGAATCATCGCTTCCCGCACCGGGGTTTTACTAGCCTGTAAAGCTTCAGCCACTTCCTTTTCAGAAAGCATTTGCCCGGGGTGAAGCTGCAACGTGATGATTAAATCTTTGAGTAAGGTGAAGACTTGCG
>CALHAO010000081.1 GCA_937931765.1 uncultured Thiotrichaceae bacterium | reverse complement strand
CAGCGCGGCGCAGAAGCCACATTGCTTTATCACAGCGCCTGTCAGGTATTGGAGGAGAATCCGGGTCGACCTCTGGTGATACTGGGTGACCTGAATGATGACCAGGACTCAACACCGCTACGTGCGATGACCATGAAAGACCGGATTTATAACATTGGCGGCGTTGACTCCGATGAATGGCCGGACGGTGCTAAACATTCACTGCATGATTACCGCCTCACCGATAGCTTCAGGGTTGCGCCGAATATGTACCGGCACGTCCGGCCTTTTACGCATGTTTATCGCGGGCATGGCAACAGTCTTGATCATATTCTGGTCTCCAATTCACTAAACCCGCGTAACCCGAATGCACAAGCTGAACTGGTACATTATGAAGTGCTGAATAAACACCTTGAAAACGACGGGGTCGAAAATCAGCTGCAGTCTGATCATGGGCAGGTTTACATCGAACTACAGTCCTCAACCAAGGAACAACACGCCCCCAACCCCAGGATTCACACGCAAAAAGATGTGCTGAGCCGACAGGATTTTGTCGATCTGGCGGGTGGCGTTTACCAATCACGCAAGCACTTCAGACAATGGAGCAGCGAAGATAAATGGAAGAATTACTGGTCTTTTTTCTTTGATAATAACCACGGCTGGGTAACGTCCATTTATGGCCGTACGCCGGTCGATGAACTGCACCAGAAAAAGCATCACAGCATTGAACATGTCATTCCGCAAGACTTCCTCAGTCGCTACATGACCCGCCAACGTGCACCGCGTCATGTCCGTTACGGTGCCAGCGTCAACCCGTTTAACTTTGCGCCTTCCGAGCGTGGTCTGAATGCCAAACGCTCCAACTTCCCATTTGATATGGACGGCGACAAAGTAGTTCGGCCCGAACACATTAAACTCCAACCGGAAAACTTCATGCACACCGGATTAGATGCCGATGAGGAATGGGTTATCCCTTCGCAGAACCGGGGTGATATTGCCCGCTCATTGTTGTATATGCTGCTGACTTATGAGATTGACGAGCTGTATAACCGCCATGTAGATACTTTGGTGCATTGGGCCAAAATCGATAGCCCCAGTGCGTGGGAAGTAGCCTATAACAATTGGGTACATAAACGGCTGGGTATCCGTAATCCGTTTATTGATACTGCTGAGAATGCGTTGGTATTGCTGGATAATAAGGATTTAATGCGGTCGATTGAGATGCGTAAGAAGCACTAAATTGTCTGTCAGAGATACTTCTTTGTTATAAATAAATTTGATACCCTGCAACTGTTAAAATAATAACTGAGAAAACCCCAATGAAAAAAATTATAAAAGTAAGTTCTGCTTTGGTATTTTTTGCCTTAGCTTCCGGTAGTCAGGCCGGAGACTTCAACTACACCTACATTGAAGGTGGAATGAATCACTATGATATTGATGAAATTGACCATAGCATTGAGATCAATGGCTCTATTGCACTGAATGACAGAGTTCACCTCTTTGCCGGATATAATCAAAC
This sequence comes from uncultured Thiotrichaceae bacterium, assembly GCA_937931765.1. GTDB lineage: Bacteria > Pseudomonadota > Gammaproteobacteria > Thiotrichales > Thiotrichaceae > Thiolinea. The sequence goes on along the minus strand of CALHAO010000081.1, from coordinate 5,876 downwards.
AGACTTTAAGTTTCAAGGGTATCGATACTCCGGAGAAATAACTATAGACCAACAACAGATCGGTATCGGCACTCACTTTTCGTCGTCTCAGAACACTGATTTGCTTGTAGAAGCTGGCATCTTAAGGCTCGATGCACCCGGCTACGGTGCCAGTGAAACAGGCTTTCTCTTGTCTTCCGGAGTTCGCCATAAAATAAATGATAAGCTGGAAGGCACTGCTGGCATTAAACACATGTATTTAAACGAAGATACTTCCGAAACCTCAGCAAATGTTGGTGGACGACTTTACTTCAACGAAAGTTTATCCGCTGGATTAACTTACTCGGTAGTTGAAGGAGAAAGCCTATTCAGATCCTCCATCCGCTTGGGAACATTATAAACCTCAACTATCTGTAGTTTCCCCACAAGAAATTAAAACAAAACCCTCAAATAAAAAGAAACCCTCGCCAAACGACGAGGGTTAATCGGAGGTGTCATCTCATGAAAAATGACTATAACGAAAATGAAAAAACTACTAAAACACTAAAACTACAAAGGTTTAATCGCCACAAACTGCTTGCGATTATCGCGCATAATCAGCACCGCCAGCGGCTTGTCTTTCGGTGCATCCATCACCTTAGATTTCAGCTCTTCAGGCGTTGCGACATTGCTATTATTCAGCGCCAGAATCACATCACCTTCCCGCAAACCAGCTTGTGCCGCCGGACTATCCGGCTCCACACCACGTACTGCCACTCCGGCCTTACCCAGTTTCGCTGCTTTGCGCTCTTCAGCCGTTAACGGTGCAACTGACAAACCTAATGCGCCTGAGCTTTTTGAAGCAGAGACTTTTATCGACTCATTATCATCTTTCAGTCGCTCAATCTTTACCTTCAACGTTTTCTCCGCACCATTGCGCAGAACTGTCAGCGGAACTTGCTTGCCAATCGGCGTAGTGCCGACTAACAATGGCAAGTGATTAGCCGAATCAACATCCGATGAATCAAAGCCAACAATAATATCACCGGCCTGCACCCCTGCCAGATCCGCCGGACTGGAAGGTTGAACATTGGAAACTAAAGCGCCTTTTGGACTACGCATATTGAATGAATCTGCTAATTCCTGATTGAGGCTCTGGATATGCACACCCAACCAACCACGACTGACTGAACCACCATTCTTCAACTGCTCCGTGACATTCTTTACCAGATCAATCGGAATCGAGAATGAGATTCCCATATAACCACCGCTGCGGCTATAAATTTGTGAATTCACACCGACAACATTACCTTTCAGATCAAATAACGGCCCACCAGAATTACCCGGATTTACCGCAACATCGGTCTGAATAAACGGAACATAGGTACCATCCGGCAAACTACGCGACAGCGCACTAACAATTCCCTGTGTTGCACTATGTTCCAAACCGAAAGGTGCGCCGATAGCGAACACCCATTGCCCTACTTCCAGATTTTCCGAACTACCCAGCGTCACTGTCGGTAAATCATCTGCCTCTATCTTCAGCAACGCTATGTCACTATAACTGTCCTGTCCGATCACTTCGGCTTCCAGCTCACGATTATCACCCAGCGTCACAGTGACTTTCTTCGCATCATCAATCACATGCGCATTGGTGACGACATAACCATCATCCGAAATAATGAAACCGGAACCCATCGAAGAACTTCTGCGTTGTTGGGGTGCCTGAGGCAGGTTACGGAAAAACTGACGTAACTCCTCGGGCATCTGCTGCCCATTGGGTAACTCAAACATATTACCCGTGGCCATTTTTTTCTCGCCACCCGCCTCAACTTTAATGTGCACCACTGCATCACTATTTTGCTTGATCAGCTGAGTGAGTACCGGTAATCCATCAGCATGCACTTCAGGCACTACTCCCTGGAATGCTAATGCACTCACTAAAGCACTACCTGCCAGTACGGGTAAAAGGCGTTTTTTAAAGCTCTTGGTTGGTAAATTATTCAACATTGTTAAGACCCTTGTCTCATTTCGATGGAGACATATTACTCAAGTCAACCTTACCGTGACTTTGCGAACAAATTACAAATATTTAATAAAATCTACCCCACAATTCCCACACCTAAAGCAACGCTTATAACTGACGTTGAGAAGGAATTGACATGCGTATTACTAATTGTTCATGGTGATGAGGGTCACAATTAGTTTATGATTTAAAACATGAATATTTTGTTAGTTGAAGACGACACCACCACCGCCAGCTTCATTCAGAAAGGCTTGAATGAGCAAGGCTATATTGTAGACCACGTGGCTAATGGCGAAGATGGTCTACACCTCGGGCTGAACAACCCGTATGACGCGATGATTATCGACCGTATGCTGCCGGAAATGGATGGCCTGTCGATTATCCGCATGTTGCGTAAACAAAATATCACCACGCCGGTATTAATACTCAGCGCATTGGGCGAGGTGGACAACCGGGTGGAAGGTCTGAAGGCCGGGGGTGACGATTATCTGGTAAAACCCTACGCATTCAGTGAGTTGCATGCCCGCCTACAGGCTTTATTGCGCCGGGTGCAACCTGCACAGGAACAAACTGTACTGAAACTGGCCGACCTGGAAATGGATCTGATGAAACGCCAGGTGAAACGGGCCGGTACCCTGATCAATCTGCAACCCCGTGAATTTACCTTGCTGGAATATCTGCTGCGTAATACCGGCCAGGTGGTTACGCGTACTATGCTGCTGGAAAAGGTCTGGGACTATCATTTTGACCCGCAAACCAATGTAATTGATGTGCATATCAGTCGCTTGCGCGGTAAGGTCGACCGTGACTTTGATCCACCGCTGTTACACACCATCCGTGGCGCAGGTTATATATTGCATGATCCGACAGCTACTTAACACCACCGTCTTCCGGCTGTCATTAGTCTATGCACTACTGTTTAGTCTGGTAGCGGCGATTGCAATGCTGTCTGTTTATTGGGTGGTCGAACGCCACATTACCCACCAAACTGATGCACAATTACAATTGCAGGCCGATGTACTGCTGAATCGTTATGGTTTCAGTGATAGCAGTTCATTGTTCCGCGACATCCTGCGCCGCAATCAGCGCATGGAAAACACTACCGATAAACGTTTCTACTATTACGAACTATTCAACCGGCGCAATACCGACATCAGCAAAAACTTTCAGGCCGAGTACAGCACCAATGATCCACGTATTGGCCAGCAATTATTTGCAACACAGCCACTCAATGAAACCATCAACTTCTCGCTGTTAAAAGACCAGAATCAACCAGCACGTATTCTGATCCGCCAGCTGCCGAACAACTATCAATTACTGGTGGCCACCGACCTCACCGAACAACAGTCCTTGCTGGATGATGTATCAGGTAGCATGTGGCTGGCGATTACCGTCATTGTGCTGCTTTCGCTGCTGGGGGGCGGCTTAATCGGCTATGGCGTATTACGCCGTATCGATAGTGTGCAGCGAACCGCCGGTGAGATTATTAATGGTGACCTTAGCCAGCGCATGTCGGTTAAAGGCCGCAATGATGAATTTGACCGACTGAGTATTGTGCTGAATAGCATGTTGCAACGCATTGAACAGTTGATGCAGGCGATGCGCGAGGTCACCGATAATCTGGCCCATGATTTACGTAACCCACTTAACCGGCTGCGCAACCGGCTGGAGGCCAATCAGTTTCGTGACCCGGCCTCCACTGATTTCCAGCAATTAAATCAAGATGCGATGCAGGATGTTGATGACCTGATTAAGACCTTCAATGCACTACTGGGTATCGCACAAGTTGAATCAGGCGTGCAACGTGATGACTGGGTTGATGTCGATATTACGCAACTCATTAATGATCTGGCTGAATTGTATGATGTGGTCGCTGAAGAGAAATCTATCACCTTTGAACATCAATGTGATCCGGGTTTGGTATTACATGGTAACCGCCAGTTATTAGCCCAGGCACTCACCAATCTACTGGACAATGCAGTTAAATATACTCCTGAAAAAGGCCGTATCAAACTGGAGGCCAAACAAAGTGCAGCAGGCCTGACTATCATAGTGACCGATACCGGTATCGGTATTCCTGCGGATAAACGCGAACAGGTTTTTGAACGCTTCGTCAGGCTGGACGAAGCACGCAGCTCACCCGGTAACGGATTAGGCCTGAGCCTTGTAAAAGCTGTGACAGAATTACATGGCGCAACCATTAGCCTGGAGGATAATCAGCAGGGACTTAAAGTATTGATTTATTTCAAACTACCGTTAGTAAGAAAAAATAAACCACTTAAACTAGCGTAGGTAGAATCAGGTTTACTTAATACAACTTAAGATGCACTCCAGTAAAGGGTCATCAAAGACGTGAGCCGGGGCGTAATAATAAATCTAATGCCACTACTATTTCAATCAATACTACTGGTAGGCATCACTTGCTACCTGCTATCAACACTACTGTTTGTGCTGACAAAAGACATGCCCAAAGTACGTAAGGGGATTAGTTGGTGGGCACTAGCGTCTGTGACAGGTGCAGCTGGTTATTTCGCACTACTGTTCTGTGGCAACATGGGCATTCCCGCACAGGGCGAGGCTTTGTACAACCTGAGCCTAATATCCTGGGCAGCATTTTTATTGATTGGTAGCAGCCAATGGTTAAGAAAAGACATCAATATCCGTCTGGTTCTGGTTATTAGTACTTTATCTACTGTCTGGGTGATGTATTTCAGTTTTATCCAACCGGTATTTTTACCTGCTGCTATTGCAACAGCCGTCACATGCGGAGTACTTACTCTGTATACAGGTTGGTTATTTCTAAGCTCAGAAAAAACTAAAGGAAGTGAAACTAAAGCATTGATCATCGTTTTGTTCATCAGTGGGCTGCATGCATTAGATTATCCAATATTACGCCCACATGAATCACTCGCGATGGCAGGTATAATAGTATGCATTATAGCCTCGCTCACTATCAACATCATACTCGCCAGTATTGTCATCATTCAGTTTAAAAAGAGTATGAAGAATTCGGAAAGACATGCCATTAATATGGCCATGCAAGACCCACTGACCGGATTGAAAAACAGACTTGGCCTGATAAAAGAATTTAATAAAAGAGTGAATTCAACCAACCTAGGGCAGCAAAGGGTCGCGCTCATCTTTGCCGATCTTGATAATTTTAAGACGATTAATGATACCTATGGCCATGAAGACGGTGATCAGGTCTTATGTACTATTGCTGAACGTATTCAGTCTCTGATACGGCACAATGATGTTGCCGTGCGTATTGGAGGTGATGAATTTGTCATACTCCTCGCGGACATCAAACCGAATGACTGGGAGCATATTCCCAAGTTTATTAGCCGCCTGATCAAAGAAACCGGCGAACCTATTACCATAAAACAATGTACGCATCAGGTTGGAGCCAGCATTGGTTTAGCCGTCTACCCAAAAGATGGGGAGCATCTGCAAGATCTGCTGAATTGCGCGGACAGCTCAATGTACCTTGATAAAAAAATGAAAAAATCAACAAAACAACAAAACATATCTCTGACTAGTGCAACCAATTCCCTAACATGCCCCACTGAAACCTTATCGATATAACATAAAACTATAGATCAAAAGAATAGCTTATCTCAATGATAAGTTTTATGAATTTAACAATAGCTATAAATTCCCCTTATAATGATTAATTAATAATCAACTCAGGGGCCTTAACAATGACTGTGTCCATAAAAAATGGCCGCGCACACCATTTCAATGCGTACGATGACAACCTAGTCAAATTCAGTACGAAGCTCACTTATCAGTCATTGCAAGATCTTTGTAACGGGAACATTCTCGCGATCAGAGTGCCTAATTATTATGATGCTGCTGCCTGCGAAAAAATACTGAGCAATCTCGACCAGTA
>CALHAO010000080.1 GCA_937931765.1 uncultured Thiotrichaceae bacterium | reverse complement strand
GTTAGCACTGCTGCCATACGCCCTGTGTATCCCTTTGGGTTATCCGTCTTAAAATAGTCCAATACCTCCTGCGGCAATCGCAAGCTAACAGTTGGCTTGGCTTGAGGCTGAACTACTTTTGCGTTTTTCCAAAAGTCTTCGCCTAATTCCGGAATATCAATGGTGTCGATTTGCTCATCGGGTAGTGCCACCAGCTCTTCAATGCTTAAAGCACGGTCATAGGTTTTTTTCATAACGTTTTCTCTCTTGTTTGGTTGCTCTTCGTGCTGATCGCCCGCCCCCGCCACTGCACCGCTCTGTCCCTGCTCCGCGACGGGCCTGAACAGTGCGGCGGCGGGGGCTATGTTTCCTGTGTTTCGTTCGCTCCGCTCTCTGCGCTTCCAGCGCCCTGACTGTAGCTCAGTGACCTAGGGACAGCCGCAAGCCAGCGTCGTTGAGACGGTCGTCAGGCTCGTCCCTGACACGGATAGCGGAACGGCAGCTCCCGCCTCGAATGCCCCACGAGCCGCCGCGCAACACGCGCTTAGCCAGCTTGCTTGCAGGTTGCCCCTCCGGGTCAATAACAGCCGCCGTGCCAAGATTCGCCTGCCAGGTATTCTGACACCACTCCCAGACATTACCGTGCATTTCGTACAAACCCCAATTATTGGCCGGATGGTTCTTTACTGGCTTCGTTTCACCATTGGAATCATATTTATCCCACTTACCCGAATAATTGACTCTTTCCAGCGTCAGATCATCCTTACCGCCGAATGAGAAAGGTGTGCTGGTGCCCGCACGACAGGCATATTCCCATTCTGCTTCCCAAGGAAGCCTTAGCTTTAAATCGGGGTGTATCTGACTGAGCACTTCGATGAATTTCTGGCAATCATCCCAGCTGACATTCTCTACCGGACGTTCATCACCTTTGAAATGACTGGGGCTTTCGTCCATAACAGCCTGCCACAAAGCTTGAGTGACTGTTGTTTCGCCTAGCCAGAAGCCTTTGGTTAGTGTGACTTCGTGTAAGTCTTCTTGGTCTAACCGTCCCTCTTCTTCGATGGGCGACCCCATCATAAAAGTACCCGGTGGTATCCAGCGAAAGGCATGACGGATGTTGTTATAAGTAAATGCCTGCCAGAGGCCGTGTTGATCCTGCCCCCATTCGGATGCCCAGGCGTGAGGGAAGGTGAGTGGGGATAGGCGGTTTCGGGTCATGATTAAACGTTAACTATTCGTAATTCCGAGGGATTAAAGACGGCTTACCGGCAAGCTTTCACTTATGAATCCACATAAATTACTAACATACCGGGAGCCTTGCTTTTTGCTTGTGTTACCACAAAACAGGATGACGATCTGGTCACTTACGTTCATTCCAACAACGTACTGAGCTAGGGACAGGCGCAAGCCAGTGTTGTTGTTACGGTTGTCAGGCTCGTTCCTGTTACGGATAGCGGAACGGCAGTTCCTGCCTTGATTGTTCCACGAGCCGCCGCGCAACACGCGCTTAGCCTTCTTTCGATCTGCCACCCCTTTTTATCATACATCTATAGGCGGGTGTCGGCGTAGATTTTCACTTCGCCAGTGCAAACTATCCGTGCCGTGGGTAATCGCATGAACAGAGGACTGAGCCTGCTGTAATTGTTGTGCGTCGATTTCACCCGCTAAATATTTTTGCTCCCAATAATGCCGACGTTGTTGGTAACGTTTTTTTCTACGACGACTCAAACGTACCGTGCCGGGCAAAATTCGAGACCCGCAAAAGGTAGTACCCTGTTTACTGGCTTGTATCTGTAAATTGGTTTTTATTGTTAGACCACGCTCTCGATTCAGCCACTCACGCACCATTTCCAGAATAATATGCACATCTTCCCGTGAATCGCACCACCAGATAATATCATCCATATAACGCACATTAGCGTTCACCAACGGATGCTCCGACAACAGGCGATCCAGTCCATCCAAATAAAAATTGGCAAAATACTGTGAAGTCAGTGACCCGATCGGTAAGCCTTTTCCCGGTTCGCGTTCATGGGAGGCTAAAATACGCTGAAACTGCGCTTTAACAGCTCCACCCTTAAAGCGGCACATCAACAAGGCCAACAAAGATTCATGTGGGATTGAAGCGAAATAGGCATCAATATCAATCTGCCCGTACCAGCTATGAGCCTGTAAATTACGTTGCACACGCTCCACCGCCTTGTGAATGCCTTTCCCCAGACTACAGGCATAACTTTCATTCACCATCGAACGCTCCAGCCGCCCTCCGGCCAGATTCATTAAGGCATGATGAAAAACTCTGTCTTCAAAACAAGCCGCATGAATCAAGCGCTTTTTAGGGTCAAAAACCAGAAACTCCCGATAACGACCATAAGGCAAATGCGCTTTTCTGATGTCTTCGCCAAGGGCATTGAGATTCGCATCAAAATCCAACATAAACGCACAAACATCACGCCGGTAGCGCTTACCTTTAGCCGCCTTATTGAAAGCCAACAACAGGTTTTTCCTTTCAGCAATGGCCTCAAGCGTTATCGTCGTTCGCTTCACTGCCATCACCTGTTAACACCAGCCGCAAACAATCCAGAAACTCATCACCGTATTTATCTATACGTTTCTGACCTATGCCTGCAATCCCGGTCAACGCATTTTTACTGCTGATACGTTGTTGCACAATAGCCGCTAATTGCTCGTTGTTAAATACGTTATAGACAGCGACACCTTCACGCTCGGCCACCGTTTTACGCAACTCCCGTAAGCGGGAATACATCATAAAATCATCATCACTGAGTTCGTCTTTATAATCTATTTTCCGTTTACCACTACCCGCTTTGGCTTTACCAACAGGAGAGTTTGTATTTCCAGACCAGGTCACACAAATCGCCCAGAAACTGTGCTGCCCATCCATTACCAGATGTCTTTCCAGATGCGACACGCTCTGTTGGTCACAAAAGCTATTCAACTCTGCCTCAGCCACCGCAGAATCAGCTACCGGAATACGGAAAAACTTCTGTTTCATTTTTTACCTTTGAATCGACCCAATAAGCTTTTCACTGATTCTCCTAATTTCCCGACCGCTCCCATCGCTGCCCCGACCTGCCCCTGCTCCGCGACGGGTCTGTTCGGTGCTGCGCTGTCCGCTCCTCCTTTGCCTCCTGCGCTTCCAGCGCCCTGCATTAGCTCAGCATGACCTAGGGACAGGCGCAAGCCAGTGCGGTTGAAACGGTCGTCAGGCTCGCTCCCGAAACGGAAAGCGGAACGGCAGCTCCCGGCTTGAAGGTCCCACGAGCCGCCGCGCAACACGCGCCCAGCCTCCTCGCTTGCAGGTTGCCCCTCCGGGTCAATAACAGCAGCCGTGCCAAGATTCTCCTGCCATGTATCCTGACACCATTCCAAGACATTGCCGTGCATTTCGTAAAGACCCCAGTTATTTTTGGGATGGCTTTTCACCGGCTTGGTTGAGCCACTGGAATCAAATTCATCCCACTTACCGGAATAATTGACCTTTTCTAGCGTCAAGTCATCTTTCCCACCGAAGAAGAACGGTGTAGTTGTACCCGCACGACATGCGTATTCCCATTGCGCCTCAGTTGGTAATTTCGCCTGTAAACCCGGGGTGAAGTCATTAAGTTTAGTAATGAATTGCTGGCAATCATCCCAGCTCACCTGTTCGACCGGATTATTTGGATTGCCTTTAAAGTGACTGGGGTTTTCGCCCATTACTGCTTCCCATAACGCCTGAGTTACAGTAGTGTCCGCCAGCCAGTAGCCTTGAGTTAGGGTGACAGTGTGCTGGTCTTCATCGTTGTCTCTGCCTGGTTCGTCTTCGGGGGAACCCATGATGAAGGTGCCGGGTTCGATCCAGCGGAAGCGTTGGGTGATGCCTTTGATGGTGAGATCGACATAAAGCCCCTTTTCCGGATAATGGAAATCTATGAACTCAGGATCAATACCAAATGGATCAGGCCAGTCCCAATAGCTTCTCACAAGCTCCTGATCTTCGCCCTCCTTCCAATGTGCCACATAAGTTTGACCAGCAAAAATAATTTCGGCCTTCAGCCCATTCTGATCCCGCCAAATCTTATGCGCCCAATCCGGCTTTACTAACGTCTCCAGCTCCAGCCACTCAGAAGCAGACTCCATCCCGACCAACCCTTGCCGGATTGAATAAACCTCTCCTCCTTGTGCCAATAAATACTTACCACCTTCCACAGACGGAAACGATAGAGTCGGCGGCAGTCCCTTCAAGGAAGTCACCTCAGCCACCGCCGTCATCAACAAATCTCCGTTATCCTGAGCTCGCCGAAACGCAAACTCTCCCTGATCCCCCACTTGCACAACCTGCCAGCGCTCCGTCGCTAACTGCTCTTTTTCACCCAACACCCGCTTCGCAGCCCGCACCGGGTCAAACCCGTTTTCCAGCACCTCCGGCCACTGCCCCGCTTTGATCTCATCCTCATGCGCCAGCGCATACAAATCATACGCCAACTCACTGAACTCACTTCCCCAAATGCGCTGCGGCTGAGCCGCCAAGTACGTCCGGCACTGCATCATCAGC
>CALHAO010000079.1 GCA_937931765.1 uncultured Thiotrichaceae bacterium | reverse complement strand
GTGACAGCCCTGAAAGCTAACTGCCGACAACAGAAATTACTCTACAGCATGAAGCTCCAGTCTACTGCTAAATCCGCAAACAAATTAACTGGCGTAGCTTCGTCCATACCCACCACTAGCGGTTTAGCGTAATTACCCGCGCTGTCCAAGGTGTAAATCATGATCCAGCGTTCCAGCGGATGCACAATCCAATACTCTTTCACCCCTTGTTTCTGGTAAAGATCACGCTTGATGTTCATATCATGCAGCGCAGTGGTAGGCGACAGCACTTCAATAATCCAGTCCGGCGCGCCACGACAGCCTTTGTCATCCAGCTTGTCAGGATCACAAATAATGGATAAATCAGGTTCTACAGTGGTTTCGATGAATTCGTTGGCTTCATTTTCGATGGGCAGACGAACATTGAAGGGGGCGGGGTATATCTCGCAGGGCTTGCTGTCAAGGTATTGATCTATCTGGTTTCCCAGTTTCAGAACGATTTTCTGATGCAAACGTGAAGGCGCAGCCATTGCGTACGGTATGCCTGCAATAATTTCCCAGCGCTCATCTTCCGGCCAGGATTCATAATCTGCGAAGGTGTATTTTTGATCTTGTTTGATGGCCAGTGCCATAGTTTACTCCCACCTGTGAAGTGATTGACTGATGTGTTCCACATTACCGTATGAGGGGTAAAAAGCAAGTTGAGGCCTTTGCCTTAATCAACAGTTTTACAAAACATGGGCATCAATAACAAACATTTCAGTTTTCATCGCCTTTGATTAAATTTTTGGCTCTTAATTCCTAATCCTGCGGTGGAATAAGCACCAGCTTTCCGGTGTAGGTTTTAGCCAGAAAATCGGTTTGCGCCTGAACAATGTTTTTAAGTGGATAAGTCCGCGCCACCACTGGGCGAATTTCATCGCGCTCGATATAAGCAATCAGATTAGTGAATACCACATCATCCTGAAAGGTACAGCCAAAAAAGGTCAGGTCTTTTAAGTAAAGGGTGCGCACATCCAACTCAACCAGCGGCCCGGCAATCGCGCCCGCAGTCGCATAACGTCCACCGCGTTTCAGAATATCCAGTAATGCAGGCCAGCCATCACCCGCCACCAGATCGACGACCACATCAACACTATCCCGCCCCAGCGCCGCAACCAGGTCAGCATTACGATCTAACACTAAATCAGCGCCCAGTGCTTTTACCTCATCCGCTTTAGCCGCACTACTGAGTGCAATCACCTCAGCGCCTCTGCGTTTAGCTAGTTGCACCGCCGCAGAACCCACACCACCGGAAGCACCGGTAATTAATACCCGCTCAGCACCCACATGGGCACGGTGCAACATGTTTTCGGCAGTAGAATAGGCACAGGGGATGGAGGCCAGTTCCGCATCACTCCAATTGCAATCGACAGCATGCGTCTCTGATGAACGCGCTACGGCGTATTGTGCAAAGCCACCATTACATTCCGAACCCACCGTCCAGCATTCAAACGAATCCGGGTCATTACTGATGCGTTGCATACTGCGCACCAATACCCGTTCACCGATGCGCGAGGTATCGACGCCAGCACCCACTGCTACGATATGGCCACAAATATCAGCGCCCTGAATGCGTGGGAAACTCAGCGCAGTGCCTGACCAGCTGCCATCATCATTATCAGCATCATCAAAACCTGAGCTGCCACCCTCATTAGTTGCTGTGGTGACGCTTTTTGAATACCAGCCGATGCGGGTATTAATATCAGTATTATTGACCCCGGCAGCGACGGTTCGGATTAGCACCTCACCTGTCTCAGGCGTGGGAACAGGCACATCATCACGGTATTCCAGCTGTTCAAAGCCACCGTGGCCGTTGAGTAATACTGCGTGCATGGTCTTGGGGATCGGTTGCGTCATTGTAATTCCTGTTTCTGGTCAAGGAAAGAGGGCCGGTCTATGAATAACAGCCCGGCCCTTTTAAGTGTCTAATTCATGTTTTATAAGTTACGACTTAGGCTTAATATTCTCCGGATCATACAGCGCACCATAACCCACGGCTTCGACCACCACCGGATAATCCTCGTCAAAGTAATTAATCGCTAACTCACGCCCCACCTGACAATACTCATAAGGCAGATACCCCAGCGCGATATTCTTACCAATTGTAGGCCCGTAAGCGATACTGGTGGTATAAGAGCGCCGTCCTTCAGAATCAACCAGCGTCTCACCGGTCGCTGGATCAATAATCGCACAAATCCCCACCGGATAACGCTCAACGCCGTTTGAATCCTTGTTATTCGTCATGGTCAGCGTACACAGATAAGCTGGCTGATGTTCCCGCTCCCGCTGTGCCAGATAAGCTTGTTTACCATAGAAATCCGCCGCCTTCACTTTAGGCCGCGCCAGATCCACTTCAAGTAGGTTATATTCCGTCAGAATGTCCGCATTCTGCAGGCGCAGACTCTTCTCCATCCGGCGACTATTAGCATAAGTCTCGACCCCAATCGGCGTCACACCTTCAGCATACAGCGCATCCCAAACCGCCAGACCATCATCCAGTTCAAAGTGTAATTCCCAGCCCTGTTCCCCGACATAAGAAATACGGAACGCAGAAACATCCGTACCGTTGACTTTAATATCGCGCACACCGGTAAACGGGAAATTCTCATGCGTCAGTGCTTCCGGGTCATCCACCAGCTTCGCCAGCGTAGTACGCGCATTCGGCCCCCACAAGCCAATACAACCAAAGTCAGAACAACGATCAGCAATCGTCACATTCTCAAAACCCTGATCCTGCGCCATGCGTTTCAGCCAGACAAAATCACGGTTCCCGGCATCCCCGCCATCAATCACCCGG
>CALHAO010000078.1 GCA_937931765.1 uncultured Thiotrichaceae bacterium | reverse complement strand
TTCCGGGCGATGGAGTTTGAGTAAGGATCTGTGCTGAAATCGGCGTATAGTGAGTTTTCCAAATGACCGGATACTCATAATGACCGATGCCACACCTGATACCGTTACCGGATTCCACCGCTTATCACCTGATCAGATTCTAAATGCTGTCGAGTCACAGGACTGGATAACTGATGGTTGTTTTCTGGCGCTGAATAGCTATGAGAACCGCGTGTATCAGGTGGGTATCGAAGATGCTGAGCCGCTGATTGCTAAGTTTTACCGGCCTGATCGTTGGAGTGATGAGGCAATTCAGGAGGAGCACACCTTCACGCTGGAGTTGGCTGCTGATGAAATTCCCGTGGTCGCGCCCTTAGTGGATGATTATGGTGATAGTTTGCATCAGCATGATGTATTTCGCTTTGCGCTTTATCCACGTCGCGGTGGTCGTACGCCTGAGCTGGAAGATCCTCAGCAGTTAGAAATCATTGGTCGGTTTCTGGCGCGTATTCATGCATTGGGCGAACAGACTGACTTTCTGCACCGGCCTTCTGTCGATATAGAAAGTTATGGGGTAGAGACGTCGCAGTGGTTGCTGAATAGCAGGCAATTACCGCTTGGTTTGGAGAGTGCGTATGCGCCGCTGATTGATGATTTGCTGGCGAAGATAAAAGATCATTTTCGGGCGGCGGGTGATTTTAAGATGTTGCGGGTACATGGGGATGCGCATCCGAGTAACCTGTTGTGGCGTGAAGGGCAGTTACATATTGTGGATTTTGATGATGCGCGGATGGGGCCTGCGGTGCAGGATATTTGGATGTTTTTATCCGGTGATCGTCAGTTCCGTACGGCGCGACTGGCTGATGTGTTGGAAGGTTATACGCAGTTCCGCGATTTTGATCCGCGTGAATTGCACCTAATTGAAGCGCTGCGTACTTTGCGGATTATTCATTATGCGGTTTGGTTGGCGCGGCGGGCCGAAGATCCGGCGTTTCAGTTGGCTTTTCCGTGGTTTTATACGGCGCATTTTTGGGACACGCATATCCTTACGCTGAAAGAGCAGTCAGCGGAACTGGATCAGTTGCCGCTGATTTGGGATTAATCTTGCTGGGGTGGCTAGTGGCCTGGTTTTTAGTCCACCACCCGGTGACTAACAAACTTACTCATATTGTCATGAATATCCCAGGCACGCCGGAAGCCTAGGCCACAGCCTTCCCAGGCAAAAAATACACCAGCCTGATAACTACGGCCTTCTTCATCTTGGGGGAATTCAGCGAACTCCTGATAGACTTTGGTGTAGTTATCATAATCGCCTGGCACTTCCTTGAGGATTTTGCCCAGCGAGTCGTATATAGCTGTATTAGCACCTTCACGACCGAACATGGTTTTGGATACTTGTTTTTTGCCTTGTAGCGGTTCTACCCGAGTTTCCAGCAGGTAAGGTGAATCCGGATATAATTCGTACAACACCTTCATGATTCCCTTGCTTTGGAACAGCAACGTATAAGCAGGATTTAGAATCGTGCAGGCATTATTCTGGCTGATGTCATCTAACAATCCGGTGATGCCGTCTGTTTCTAAAGCAATGTCTTCCCAGGGAAATAATTTAAACCAATAATCAAAACGGGTTTCTTCAGCATTAAAAATGCCATCTGTTTCAGAAAAGGCTACATCACCCATATAAGCAAAGTCGGTCTGGAATCCGGCATCATCAGCAATTTGTTGCAGGAAGCGCACCGTGCGCTCATCTTCCGGTAAATCAGCGGCGCTGGAAAAAAGAATACTTTGGCCGTTGTACTGTTCATCAAAGCTTTCCGCGACGTTTTCATCTTCAATGCCGGTAATCAGGCGGCGGAAGTTGTTCTGAATGGCTTCGTAAACCGTATTGAACTGGCTGGCTTCATCCATGCCATTGGCTTTGAGTAATGCCCATTGCACTACAGCTGTTTCAAATAGGCTGGTGGGTGTGTCGGCATTAAACTCAATCAGTTTAATCGGCAGGCCATCAAGGCCACCAGCAAAGTCAAAGCGTCCGTACAGGTGTAAGTCATCTCTGTCCCAGCTGCGCTTGATTTGCGGAATCAGGTTGAATGGAATATCCAGTTCAAAGAATAACTCGTTGTCGATGACATGCTGAGCTGCTTCAATGAACATGTCATAGAGTGTATTAGTGGCTTCGTAGTAAGCTTCCGCTTCCGCTTCTGTCACATGCACTAATTCATTCACCAGATAGGCGCTGCCATCTACATCGGTGTGCCAGCTCATGCCAACTTCTTCCATCAGTTCATTACTGATAGCATTTACTTGTTCGGTCTGGATCATGATTTAACCACCCAATGAACCGCCACTACGGCTAGTGCCATTATTGTTTTTGCCGCCAAAGAAACCTGAGCGTGCATTATTGCCCTGACTTCTGTTTGCCGTGTTGTTTGCACTTGGTGTGCGCGTGCTGTTCATACTGCTTTGCGCTTTTTGGTTGACCGCCTGCTGGTTCTTATTGAAGTTAGAGTTATTCATCAGCCTATTAGCGATCATGCCACCAATCAATGCGCCCGCCGCCGAGGCGAGGATGGTTTCACCCAGGCTCAAGCCGCCCTGACTGCTTGCTTCCGGTTGCGCTAACTGCGACTCGCCGCTTTCAACACGCTGTGCTTCAGCTTCAGCCATTTTCTTCAACTCTTCTTCAGACAGAATGCGTTCATTGCCATCCATATCTTTAAGAATAGCGCGGGTCCCCTGTCCGGAAGGATACTTTTCTGCCAGTTCGAAGGTGTCAGGGTTTTGGCCGGTCTGTTGAATAACCATAAACAGACCTTCGGCAGCAGCATCATTAATTTGTGTCTGTGATTGACTTTGATCCTGAGCAGTGGGTACACCAGTTTCACCACAGCCTTGTAAGGAAGCGACTACTGCGAATCCAAGGCTACCAACAGTAGAGTAAGTGACTGCTTTTTTAATATAATGCTTGTTCAAGGTTAGGCTCCTAAATTCAATTGTGCCAACGATAATCAAGCTGGAAATAAAAAGCTACTTTTGCCTACGAAAATCCGGTTATCGACTGGAATAGATGTCATTAAGTTGTTCTGGCACAATTTTTCTGTGCTCGGCTGCTTGGCCAGTTGTAAAACGGTCTTTTAGTTGCCTGATAACCACGCATTATAATAAATATAAAAGGAACCTAATATGCGAAAGTTTATTACCTCA
>CALHAO010000077.1 GCA_937931765.1 uncultured Thiotrichaceae bacterium | reverse complement strand
TACAAACCATGCAATAGCACTGTGCATCGTTATTCCTCCTTATTTGTGTCGGCAGCGCTTGGCTTACTAGCAGAATCTGCGGGCAGCTGCTCGCCCTGTTTAGGTGGTTTGACATCCCGAAGGCTGGGTTGCCCATCTTGGCTTTCACCACGTGCTCTCCTGCCTTGTTGTCCTTCCGGCCGCTGGCCGTTACGAGGTTTATCTTTCCCCTCTGGTTGCTGAGCGTTATCAGGCTTGCCTTTGCCCGCTGGTCGCTTACCCTCACCGGGTTTGCCTTGACCGTCAGGCTTTTGACCACCACGCGGGCCACCTCGTTTCTTTTTTTGACCGGGCAGAGCAACTTTCATTCCCTCAGTCGCCTGGCCCATTGCTGTGGTAATCAGTGGTGCACTCGACAGGTCATCCAAACTGGTCAACACGATGGCTTCTTCAGTTGTCCACAGCACCTCAATCGGTGCGATGTGCACCTGATTATCACGCATCTGCAGTACATCTTTATTCTGTCTTACTGCACCAGGCGGCACGACAAACACATTCTTAAAGGTGCGTGCTTCCAGCGTTGTATTCAGGTATTGACCAATTTTCAGCACGCTGGTGCGCCCTTCAGTACGTTCAAAGGGGTTATCAATTCTGGCGACCACCGTAATCTGGCGACTCTGTTCATTAAGCGAAGCGCGGGTGCCGGTGACATAACCCTGCCAGCTCCGCTCTTTACCAGCAAAAGGTACGTTGAAGGTAGCCTTAGGGTAGTTGGCGGCGTCAATTTCTTCACCCGCAAAAGTGTCGGGCATGTCCAGCAAAGCAAATTGCGACAGGGGTAGCGGAATTTCTACTTCGACATAATCGGTGGAATAAACCACACCGAGAACAGCATTAGGCGAAACATACTGGCTAATATCAACCCGTTGTTCCAGTACCCGTCCGGCGTAGGGTGCATAGATCTTGGTGCGTTCCAGATTACGTTGTTGTTGCAGTAGCTGGGTACGGGTCAGGTCATTATTAGCTTTCAGCGAATTGCGGCGGCTCTCAAAAGTCGCCATTTGTCCTTGCAGACCGGCGACGGTTTGTTTCTGTTGGTTAACGGCCTGTTGTTGTTGCAGAACTTGCTGCTGTTGGCCCAGTACATTCTCGTCTTGCTGAACGACCGACTGATCCTGTTGAGTCAGTTGTTGTTCCTGCTGAATAATACTTTGCTGCTGCTGCACCAGTGATTGTTCTAATTGCAGAATCTGTTGCTGCTTTTGAGAAACGGCCTGCTGCTGCTGTACGGAAAGTTGTTCCTGGCTATCGACCTGGCTAACCGGGATCAGCCGCCGCTGGCCTAATTGGCGGATACGAGCTGTTTCTTTATTAACTAAAGCCTGATTACGTTGTGCCAGTTGCAGGTCGTTTCTGGCCAATTGCAGGTTTTTTTGGGTCAGGTTGGAAGTCTGCCGGGCCAGTTGGATATTGCGTTTTATCAGGTTGGTGTTTTTACTAATCGGGGCGGCTTTACGTTGCACATTATTAGTATTTTTCCGCGTTAACCATAAATTCTTTTCTGCTGTTTGCAGGTTTTCATTGGCTAGTTTTAAGCTCACCAGGGTATTGCGTTCTTCCTGATTTAACTGGGCAAGTGCCGCTTCATTGGCCGCAATATTACTTTGAGCAATGCGAATGGCATCCATGTAATTCGTGTTGTCGAGCGCTAATAATAATTCACCCTTTTCAAGGTAAGCACCGGGCCGGAAATTAGGCGATATTTCGACAATTCGTCCAGCCACTTCACTGACCAGACTACTTTGGGTTCGGGCTTTTACGATACCGGAAGCATCCAGAGTAACGGTATAGTCCTGCGCTTTCACATCCTTTACTTCAACGACTGGCGTGCGATCAGCCGGTGGTCGTTTCTGTGGCTCAGGGCCCGTGGCCAGCAAGTGTTTAGCAAGCAGGTATCCCCCAAAGATAATGGCCAGCGGGATTATTGTTTTTAATAAAAAGATGAAAGCTCGTAGCATAAAATCATTCCGTTAGTAGTGCTTTGTTATGAGGAGCTGGATGCCCGTCTGGTTTAGACGCCGGTTGCATAATAATAGTTTACTCAGGCAATGTGCAAAGAACGTGAATATTAGCTATCGCCAAATACTTCAGTAAAAAAACTGATCCCGGCCGTGGTTAACACCAGACTCCCCTTGGCATTCCGGTAAGCGATATTGCGGGTTTCCAGGACATTTTTTGCTTCATCAATCAGTGGTTTTTTTAAGCCACAGGCCTGAAGAATATCTCTTTTTTCATCAGTTTCAACCTGTGCCAGAAGCTTATCGCTGACACCCGCATCATGCGTTGTGAGCAGCTCGAAATCATAGCCCAATTCCTGAATGCCTCTGGCCAGCACCATCAGTAATGCCTGAATTTTCATCGCCACATCGCTATAAGCATCGTCTTCATCTAATGAACGGCTGAAGGCGAAACCACTGCTCAGCACCAGCTCATAACCCAGGTTTTCATACATCGCCCGATAATCGCTGTCGTAGCTATTAAAGAGTTCTTCATAGAGCGCATTGGATTGCATAGAACCATCTTTCTGGTAAGTCAGTTTGTTAATAACCCGTCCGTTCATCAATTCACGGTAAATCTGCTGGCTTAATGATTTATCGATCATGGCTGCCTCCTTCTAATGTCAGGGGAAAGTACGCTAAGCAAAGCCCGTTATGACTTATCTTATTTAATGAAAAGGCAGGGCGTAACGGTGAATCAATGCGGCTACGAAACCAGCCTAACCCTTCCAGCAAATCGCCCAAGGTGTATTCCGCCAGTTCTTTTTGTAAATAACCGTGGATATACTGATGAATATCAGCATGTTGCTGCAGTATTTCACAGTCATTCATTAAGGTTTGAATGCGTCGTTTCTTTAACATCAATGCTCTTTCCTGCTGATCCCGGTTATCTCCGTTTCCGGCTAATTGCGCTAACGATTGTTCTTGTTTATCTCTTAACTTTGGTAGTTCAACCCGTAGGTGCTCAGTAAAACATTGTGCATGATCTGTTTCGTGCCACTCTAATTTGGCATCAAATCGCTGTTTTTTCAGTCCTGAGAACATACGGCCTGAGCGGAACACCTCAGAATGTGCATCCAGGTATTTGTTATTCAACTTGCCGTCGTGCAGCAAACGAAACTCATCCTTCAACTGGTTGAATTCAGCTTCAATGCGGTCATATTGATGGCGTTGGCGATTACTTTGCCGTACATAGCGTTCAAGGGTTTTACGAATGATTTCAACGTCTTTTGCATATGAGCGGATACTGTTTTTAGCAAATAATACCCGCTGGCTGATGGTGGGTAATCCGGCATTATCGAGCAGTGAGGCTATCTGTTCTATGGCGGTTAAAGCGGGTAAACCATGTTTCAGACTCTCTCTTTCATTTAAAAACTGCAGCGTCGGCAGCACATGTTTTTGATAAATTTGGTTAATCTCTTCCAGTGCTCGTTGTGT
Organism: uncultured Thiotrichaceae bacterium; assembly: GCA_937931765.1. Lineage (GTDB taxonomy): Bacteria > Pseudomonadota > Gammaproteobacteria > Thiotrichales > Thiotrichaceae > Thiolinea. Next base: position 3 of record CALHAO010000077.1, on the reverse strand, counting down.
TTT
>CALHAO010000076.1 GCA_937931765.1 uncultured Thiotrichaceae bacterium | reverse complement strand
GGCATCGCTTCAAAATCTAACGCCTGATGACTCTGCTGAAAAATGCCATAAACACTAATCACCGAATCAATATCTGCGCCCTCCGGTGTATGCTTCAGCACCGGCGAGTTTTTATCATTAGCCAGAAAAGTACAGAGTTTATAGATACCAGAATCTGTGGCAGCAGGATCACCACTACCCGCAAAAGCATAGATATGCCAGCGTGTATCAATCTTAATGGTATCGCCCAATTGCATCGGCCTGGCATCACTAAGGCGGATCACCGGCGCAGAATGGAAACGGTTGCCGACGGGTTGACCGGTTGCTAAATGTTGCCAATCCGATGAACTGGTAATAGAAGAGGGCGGATAAGTCACCCGCAGGCCCGCCGTGAATTCACCACCGGCCACAAAGTGTTTTTGGATCAGCGGCGTAGTGTCATCACTATCCTCAGGTGGTTTACTCATCGCCCGCGACCACTCATGGTCAAAATCAATCAGATCCTGTGCCACCGCCTGCCGCTCGGCAGAGTAGGAATGCAGTAATTCCGGTGGGCATCTTCCGGTGAGTACAGAAATCAGTTTCCAGCCCAGATTGAAGCTATCGCCCATCGATACATTCATGCCTTGCCCTGCTTTGGCGCTGTGCGTGTGGCAGGCATCACCGGCAATAAATACATGCGGTAACCGGTGGTTAATGTCCGTTGCGGGCACATCATCAAACTTGTCAGTCAGGCTGTGGCCGATTTCATAAACTGACCACCAAGCGACTTCTTTTACATCAATTTGGTAAGGGCTGAAAATCCGGCTTGCCGTATCAATAATATGTTCCAGACTGACACCTTTACTGCCTCCACGCTCACTCAGTTTATCCAGCTCGACATACAAGCGCACCAGATGGCCACCTTCGCGGGGGATAATCAGGATATTACCGGCGGCGGCAGATTTAATAATGTTCTTATGGCGAATATCAGGGAAATCAGTCGTCATCAATATGTCCATCACGCCCCATGACTGATAAGCGTAATCACCCTTAAGTTCGCGACCTATCGCAGTCCGCACTGCACTCCGCGCACCATCACAGCCAACGACGTATTTGGCTCTGACGGTTTTAGTCTGCCCCTGATGAGCGAAAGTAGCGGTGACGGGGTAGGCGGATTCGCCGGTATCAATCTCCAGTATTTGTAGTTGATACTGGTAATCAACGTCCAGGCGGGTAGGGGAGTTGCGCATCACTTCCAGATAAAAATCATGTACCCGTGCCTGATTCAGAATAATGTGCGGCATTTCAGACAGATCATCTTCTACATCCTGCACCCGTCCGGCCCGCACAATCTGTTCAGGGTTTTCAGGGTTTTCAGGGTCAGGCTGCCAGAAGCAGGTTTCATTCACCCAGTGACCTTCTTTGGCCGCTTTCTCAACAAAGCCAAAGGCGTTAAACATTTCCATAGAACGACAGGAAACGCCATCCGCCTGACCGCGCAGCATCGGGCCATCTTTGCGCTCGGCAATGCGAGTTTTGATTTCGGGGAATTGTGATAATTGTGCGGCGAGGTTGAGGCCAGCCGGGCCACTGCCAACAATCAGCACATCAAGCTCATCCGGCATTTCAGGGCTGTATAGCTTGTCTTCTCCGGCGGGCGGGTAAATTTCAGGGTTGCCGTCGTGAAAACCATTCAGGTGAATTTCCATAGTGTTTCTCCGGATCGCACTTAATTTGATATGTATACTTACTATATGTGTGCATAGTATTCCCGTCAATAGAAAAGTAAGTACACATATTATTTGTGCTAAAATATACATCCTGATTACTGATTGATGAGAATTCTTAGCTTGGCATTATTAACGATGGCCGGACACCTGATCAGGCGTTTACAGCAAAAATCAACTGCTGTGTTTCAACTGAAAATGAAGGAAGCCGGTTATGATCTGACGGCGGTGCAGTTTGCCGCGATGCAGGTGTTGGACGAAAATCCGGGCATTGAGCAGGCACGACTTGCTGGAATGATTGCTTATGACCGGGCGACTATTGGTGGTGTCATTGACCGACTGGAAAAGAAAGGTTATGTCTCACGCGTGGTCAGTCAGCAGGATCGCCGCGCAAGAGAAGTCAGCTTGAGCAGGAGCGGACAAGCGTTAATGACCGAAGTCTACCCGCTGGTTGAAGCGGTACAACAAGAAATATTACAGGGGCTTGATGCAGACGAGCAGCAGGCCTTTCTGCTGTTAGCCCGCAAAATTATTACAGCTGATAGCAATGATTGATGCACAATCACCCATCCGATGGTTAACACCTAACAGGCCTTTCCCTCACGCATGTTGAAAATATTTTCAGTTAAACAAGTACCGGTTTTAAGCTGGAGTTCGTCCACCCCGTATACGTTACGGCCCCGCTTGCCTACCTTCTTCTACCTCACGTTGGGGCTGATGTTATTTGGTTTGGGTGAGTCTTTATTGATTGCCAGTGGCGCAGGGGTTAGTCCGTGGACAGTGCTGGCACAAGGTGTCGCTAGTAAAACTGATTGGAGCATTGGCTTTGTCACCATGCTGGTAAGTTTTGCGGTGTTGCTATTGTGGATACCACTCAGGCAAAAGCCGGGCATGGGGACGATTCTTAACGCGCTCATTATTGCGTTCATGATCGACTTTTCCTTAGTTTTACTACCTTACCCTGAAACTCTGTTCTGGCAATTATTGCAGGTAGCAGCGGGTGTACTGGTGATCGGGATTGCTTCTGGTATTTACCTGACTGCCAATTTAGGCGCAGGCCCGAGGGACGGACTAATGACCGGTTTGCAGGCCAAAACAGGTCTGCCGATCGCCACGATACGTGTTGCTATCGAGATCACCGTGGTTTCAATTGGGTGGTATTTGGGCGGTGTGGTCGGTATAGGCACACTTGTGTTTGCCTTTGGTGTCGGGCCATGTGTTGCCATTGGTATTTTATTAGTGAGAAAGTTTCTTTAAGGCACATTGTTCGGTGCCTATGTCATGTCTGGCTGAATT
>CALHAO010000075.1 GCA_937931765.1 uncultured Thiotrichaceae bacterium | reverse complement strand
CGCCGGAGTGCTTCCGGGAAATTGACGCTGAATTCGCAGCTGACCGAAACCTCAACGTTGCGATACAAGCGGGCAAACCCTGCAAGAATATCCGGTAGCATGGTTTCACCATATTCATCCGGTATACCAACTTTGACCTGTCCATCGATTTGCTGCTCTTTAAACAGCGCAATCGTCTGATCCATTTGTTCGATGATGGGTTGTGCTGATCTTAAAAGGGTCACACCTGCACTGGTTAATTCGACACCTCGTGCACCGCGCTCAAACAAGGTCACATCAAGTGAAGCTTCCAGTCGTTTGATCTGGACACTCACCGCCGACTGCGTTTTATGCAGTACTTGTGCGGCATGAGTTACGTTGCACTCTGCGGCTACGGCCAAAAAGGTACGTAATAAGTCACTGTTCATATTCGCTAGCCATCGTTTATTCTCATGACTACTATCATAGTAATTCGTTTGTGCGATAGCTAGTGCTCAGGTGATGATATACCTCAGGATTAATTGAGGTGTTCTTATCATGTGGGTAAATCTATTGGAAAAAGGGTCACTGTGGTTCTCCGGACTATCGATTCGCACAGTGATTCTTGTTATCGCAGGCCTGGGTTGGTTGATCGGTGTTCATGAGCAAATTCCGGCTATTCTGGTATTTGTTGCTCACAACTTATTGGTCATTGCGCCCATGATCGTGATTGGTATCTGCCTGACAGCTGGGGTTAATGCCACTGGTTCGATGGCAATCATTGCCGCTGCTTTTACCGGTAAAGAGGTCAAAATGCTGGTTGTGGCTTCCTTTGTCGGTGCGTTAACACCGGTATGTGGTGTTTCAGTGTTGCCTCTGGTTGCTGGTTTATTAGCAGCGCGGGTTCCTTTTGCGCCTGTGATGGCTTTCTGGTTATCCTCTCCGATTACTGATCCGGGGATGCTGGCTATCACCTCAGGAACATTAGGGCTGACATTTGCGGTGGGTAAAACACTGGCTGCATTTTTCAGTGGCGTACTGGGTGGTTTGATTGCTTTGTTGTTGACCCGAACAGGTTATTTGTCTGACCCGGTTCGGGAATACAGTGCGCTCTCCCGTTTTACTACTAACTGTTGTGATAATAACGAGATGCGTTGGCTGTTCTGGAAAGAGCCTGAGCGCCTGAAGATCTTTTTCGGGTCGGCGCTGGCCTCCGGAAAGCTAATGCTCATTTGGTTGTCGGTGGCATTTGTTGCTGAATATTTTCTGGTGACTTATTTGCCGGGTGAGTGGATCGAAGAATTGTTAGGTGCAGATAATCAATGGGCGGTGCCATTGGCGGCCTTGGTGGGTATGCCTATTTATCTTGATGGTTACGCTGCTTTGCCTTTTGTGAGAGGCCTGATCGACAGTGGCATGGGCCAGGGTGCGGCGATGGCATTTCTAATCGCCGGTGGCATTACCAGCACCTGGGCGGCTATTCCGGTCTATGCGTTGGTGCGCTTGCCGACTTTTATCTTATATTTATTATTGGCTTTCCTGAGTGCATTGGTGTCTGGCTGGGTTTTTGGCTGGTTCCAAATGGTGTCGGCCAGTGGCGGTGTATGAGGTTTAACTGAGTCAGTAATAAAAAAATCCGGTCTGGCTGATATCAGCCTTTTTGAAGGCGGTGTGATCAGTCAGAAACCGGATTTTTAAATACTGATGAAAGTAGCAGTGGTGCTTACTTCCAGAAGTTAGCTTCTTTAGATGCCATTTCGCGCACATCAGTTGCCAGTTCAGTGTATTCGTCGCGGTATTCTTTCCACTCGCCAACGTAATAGTCTTCTGCGCTGAATTCACCGGACTGTTCATATGCAATAAATTTATTTTGCATTTCAATCATTTTTGCGATTTTTTCCTGCTTTGTAGCCATGATGATGCCTCTCATTAAGCGAATTATCTACAGGATAAACCTAGCGTCAAGGGGCTGTAATATCCTGTTCGGGGTAGAGCTGATTGTTTAGTAGCCGCCTTTGCGGGTAGTAGCCGGTAAGCCCGCCACCATTAAACCCTGCTTACTAGGCGCACGAGGGAACAGGTTGTACATGTCCTTGCTCTTCAGTTTTTCGCCCCATTTTTCGCCCATAGCTTTAGTGATCGCACGTTCCATCGGCTGATTACCACCATTATCAAAGTATTCAGAACGCAGGAAATTAATCACATCCCAGTGCTTTTCAGTCAGTTCACTGATCCCTTCCTCTGCCGCAATAACCTTCGCCACCTCTTCATTCCAGTCACCGGTGTTTTCCAGATAGCCTGTCTCAGTGGCCGCAATTGTTTGCCCGTTTACTTCATAAGCCATGTGCTGTGAACTCCTCTCAAAAATATTTTACAGTTAGTTCGAAAGTATACGAATATAATTAGCGAGTAATATTCCTCAAAAGGGATAGATAGCCAGCTGCTTTTATCACTCAGTCGGCTTGATGGTTTTGATGCCCTTATGCGGTACGAACAAACCACAGCCGAACTTCCGCCCTCCACCGAGGCCGTATTGCTGGATTCTGATGGCTGGGTCGCTATCGAGGTCGGCTATCATTAAATGACGTGTGTATTCAGAGCCACTGGCGATTTTAACCCGGTGGCTTTTACCGCAGAGCATCTTCTTTACCTTGAAACCGCTTAGGCTGCTTACTTCATTCGCCATGCGCTGCAGGAAGTCATTTTCTTCTTCCGTTTCATCTGACAACACATAGCGTGAGAAAATCACCGAGGCGTTCACAAGGGGTTTTTCTTTGGCCTTACCTACGGTTAGCGGGTGGCCACCTATATCCAGTATCGTATCAGTTAATTTCAGTGCATCATCCCGCCGGGTTTTTGGGATGCGGATATTCATGCGGGTGCGGCGTGACGGAATCAGTAACTGGTCATCATCATCTTCCGGTCGCATCCAACCATTGGAGCTTTCCGCGACATGGATGGGGTGTGTGCCACTGACCGCATCATCATTAAACCAAGGTAAAGCGTTTTCTACCGCTTTATATAATAGCCATGCATGGTCATGTGGCAGGCGTTTGCAACTGATAGCAAAGCTGACATCTAATACATCATCCGGCGCTTGGTAGGGCAGAGTTTTATCTTCATCTTCTTGCCAGAACATCGCTTTACCTTGCGTCGCTGAAAGCCATTTCTAACTGATCCTGCCAGTTTTCCGGGCGGTCATCGTAGGCGGGTGGTTCAATATCGACTTGAAAAAATATACTACCTGTTTCGATTGCCTGACGCTGGATGGCGGTTTTCAGTGCTTCAAATGAGCCGATGTTGTCACCTTCCTGTAATAAAATATTGCTTAGGTTGAGCATATTAGCCATGTGGGATTCCTCTCGTGCTGTCCGGAAAGGAATTATAACTGAATTCAGAGGGAGAGGAATTCACCAGAATGGGTGTGATGGAATATTAAGATTGTATAAAGCTGGTAATACCCATAAATCCGTTTATACTTTTCTTCATTCCCATTCAATTGCCGGAGAAATACTGATGAAAAAGAGCCTTTTAGTTACTTTAATTGCAGCAGCCCTACCTTTTGCGGTGCAGGCTGAAGACATTAAACCAGCGATTGTTTATGACCTGGGGACAAAGTTTGACAAGTCCTTTAATGAAGGTGTATCCAACGGCGCTAAGCGCTTTACGGATGAGACCAAGATTGAGGTTCGTGAGTTTGAGCCAAACAATGATTCTCAGATTGAGCAGGCGATTCGCAAGATGGCGAAGCGTGGTTCTGATCCTGTGTTATCAGTCGGTTTTAGTCAGGCACACGCTGTAGAGACAGTGTCTCAGGAATTCCCTGATACCAGTTTTACGATTATCGATATGGTAGTTAAGCAACCAAACGTTCGTTCCGTTGTTTTCCGTGAAGAACAGGGTTCATTCCTGGTGGGCGCACTGGCGGCAATGGCGTCTAAAAGCGGTAAGATTGGTTTTGTCGGCGGGCAGGATATTGCACTGATTCGTAAGTTTGCCTGTGGTTATGAGCAGGGCGCGAAGCATGTGAACAAGGATGCCGAGGTTTACCAGAATATGACCGGTTCTACTGGTGCGGCGTGGAATAACCCGACTAAAGGTGGTGAGCTGGCGAAGTCACAGTTTGACCGTGGTGCGGATGTGGTATTTGCTGCTGCGGGCGGTACTGGTTTAGGTGTTTATCAAGCAGCTAAAGATAATGGTAAGTATGCGATTGGTGTGGATTCTAACCAGAATCATTTGCATCCGGGCACTATGCTGACGTCTATGCTCAAGCGTGTTGATAATGCGGCTTATGACACATTCACTGCGAAGAAAGACGGTAGCTGGGAAGCTGGTATTACGGTATTAGGCTTGGCTGAGAAAGGTGTGGGTTGGGCAGTCGATGAGCATAATGAAGAGCTGGTAAAGCCTTTCATGGAAAAGATGGCTGAAATCGAAGCAGGCATTGTTGATGGCAGTATCAAGGTGCATGATTATATGTCGAATGATAAATGCGAGTACTAAAGTATGGCGGGCAATACGCCTTACGCACTTGAACTTGAAAACATCAGTAAGTCCTTTGGCCCGGTGAGGGCCAATCAGGACATTAAT
>CALHAO010000074.1 GCA_937931765.1 uncultured Thiotrichaceae bacterium | reverse complement strand
TACCAAATCAGTAATTTGTCCACCGAAGCTGTGAAACCTTACCAGCAAAATGGTGGGCCATTATTGTATTTCGGGGGGTACTCGCCGGATGCGGTGGAGTTATGCGCTAAACATTGTGATGTCTACCTGATGTGGCCGGAGAATGAAGAAAACCTGATTGGGCGCATGAAAGCGGTGGCCGAACGTGCTGAACATCATGGCCGGACGCTGGATTATGGTTTACGGGTGCACATGGTGGTGCGTGATAGCGAAGCAGAAGCGCGTGAGTATGCGCAGGAATTGCTGTCGAAGCTGGATGATGATAAGGGTGATGAAATCCGTGGTCGTTCCTTAGATGCCAAAAGCCTGGGCGTTTCCTTTCAGTCGGAACAACGCAAACTGGCCGATGATGACGGTTTTAGTGAACCGCATTTATGGACAGGTATCGGTCGCGCCCGTTCGGGTTGTGGCGCAGCGCTGGTGGGCAGTGTTGATCAGGTGCTGAGTAAGCTCGAGCGCTATCAGAAGATGGGCATGCGCTCGTTTATTTTCTCTGGTTATCCGCACCTTGAAGAATGTAAGATTTTTGGCGAGAAAGTATTGCCTGAATTAAAAACCTGTTCCTTACCGGAAGTTTATGGCAGGGTTCCTGCTTCAACACCACCCACACCTTTAGGCAACGGAGTACGCCGTTAATGACCACACCGATTTCACAAATTTCTCAGGTTCAACTGAATACTGAATTATCACTAAGCCAGTTGATTTATGGTGCCTGGCGTTTGTCAGATGACGAAGACACCTCGATAGCGCATGTGCGCAGTAAAATTGATGCATGCCTGGAGCAGGGCATGACCAGTTTTGATCATGCGGATATTTATGGTAACTATTCCTGTGAAGCCCTGTTCGGTAAAGCGCTGGCAGAAGCCCCGGAATTACGTGACCAGATGCAGCTTATCAGTAAGTGCAACATTATGTTGTTATCAGACTCCGCACCAAACCGGCGGGTGAAACACTACGATACCTCGCCAGCCCATATTGCCTATTCCGTGGATAACAGTTTGCGCCACTTGAATACTGATTATCTGGATTTGTTATTACTCCATCGCCCTGATCCTTTCATGGACGCTGAAGCCACCGGTCGCATGCTGGATCAACTGATTGATAGCGGCACAGTTAAAGCAGTGGGTGTATCGAATTTTAAACACTGGGACTGGGATTTGCTGCAAAGTGCTATGCACAATCGATTAGTGACCAATCAGCTTGAAATGAATCTGTTGGCGCGTGATACCTTTACTGATGGTACGCTGGCTCAGCAACAACGCCTGAAATGTAAGCCAATGGCGTGGTCACCACTGGCCGGTGGGCGCATCTTTGGTGATGATGCCGATGCACAACGTGTGCGTCCGGTGCTGGAGCGTATTGCCACCGAAAATGAATGTGGCATCGACCATGTGGCAGTAGCTTGGTTGCTGGCACATCCGGCAGGCATTTTGCCGATTGTGGGCACCAATAATCCGCAACGGATTCGCGAGGCGCACAAGGCGTTGAATATTAATATTGACCGTGAAACATGGTATGAGTTGTGGACAGCGGCGGCGGGTGCGGAAGTGCCATGAGCCGTGGTTTGCGTGATGCACTGGGTTGTTTTGCGACGGGTGTAACCATTGTTACTGCACGGCATGAGGAGCAGGATTACGGACTGACCTGTTCTTCGTTTAACTCGGTATCTCTGGAGCCTGCATTGGTATTGTGGAGCTTGCAGCGCAACAATGGATGTCGCGATGTTTACCTTAACAGTGGTGGTTATACTGTGAGCGTTTTGGCAGAAAATCAATCTGAACTAGCGATGCGATTTGCCAGTGGTGACCATCAGGATCGCTTCGCAGGACTCAAATTACAACGTTCTCCCAGTGGTCGCGTATTAGTTCCGGGATGTGTGGCCTGGTTTGATTGTGAATTAAAACAATCCATTACCGCCGGAGATCATGATATTCTGTTGGGTGAAATTAAAGCCTTTGAACATGTGCAGGGTCATGGGCTGATTTTTGAGCGTAGTCGCTTCGGTAAACTGGCAGTGGCTGCATGAAGCAAATATACCACTTACCTTTAGCCGCAAATACATGCAAATCTTAAGTAGCCTTTATTACGGGTTGTCCCGGTTCAATTCGATGCTCCTGTTGGTAGGCCGCCAACTGGCTTGGATGTGTGTCGCGTTAATGACTGTGATCATTTTATTACAGGTTTTCTTTCGTTATGTCCTGAATGATGCTTTGCCCTGGCCCGAGGAAGCAGCGCGCGCACTAATGATCTGGATGACAGCGTTTGCAGCGCCCACAGCCTATCGCCACGGTGGTTTTGTCTCGATCGATATGCTCCAGGACTACTTGCCACCCATATTGCGCACCATTCTGATTATCAGTCTGTTGCTCATTGCCGGGGTTGTGCTAATTAAGTTATTTGAATTGGCAGTTAATTTCTTTGGACGCGGCTTCCGCACTACTACCGCCTCGATACGCCTGCCTTGGGATCAAACAGAAAAGCTGAAACGTGCCTGGGTTTATCTGGCGATGCCGGTGTGTTTTGGTGGCATGTTACTGATTAATATTGAGCTATTGATACGTGAAATAGGTTCGCGGTGGGGGAATGAAAAAGATTTTCCTATTCCCGCAAAACCTGCAGCGCTAATGGAACAGGGCGGCTAAATTATGTTGCAGTTATTTCTCCCTTTGTTCCTCATCCTGTTACTGATCGGGATGCCGGTATTTTTTGCCATGCTGGTCGCCCCCGGCATTTTGGTTTACAGCGAAGGCATGGAACGCGACATCCCCATGTTATTCCGCAACATTTATAACGGACTCGACTCTTTCCCGCTGATGGCGATTCCGTTTTTTATGCTGGCGGGCGAACTGATGAACCGGGGTGGGATTACGCTCAGGTTGGTTGACTTTAGCCGCGCCCTAATCGGACATGTACGTGGTGGTTTGGCACACGTTAATATCATGGCATCGATGTTATTCGCCGGATTATCCGGTTCAGCCGTTGCGGATACTTCTGCGCTGGGTTCGATGTTGATTCCGGCGATGGAGAAGAATGGCTACTCACGTAAATTTGCCACTGCGGTAACTGCAGCGTCATCCGTTATCGGGCCAATTATTCCGCCCTCCGGTATTATGATTATCTATGCCTATACTATGGAAGTCTCGGTAGCGGCGCTGTTTGCGGCGGGTATTGTTCCGGGCCTGATGATTGGTTTGGGTTTAATGTTGATGGTGAGATTGCTTGCTAACCGTTATGACCTGCCCCAGCGTAGTACGAAAGCAACCTGGCCGGAACGTGGTTGGGCAACATTCAATGCCATACCCCCATTAATGGCCCCGGTGATTATTCTTGGTGGCATTATATTTGGTTGGTTTACACCGACGGAGGCTTCTGCTATTGCTGTGGCTTATGCGCTGCTGTTAGGTTTGATCCTACGCACGATAAGCATCCGGGAATTACCTGATATTTTAACTAAATCAGCCATTTCCTCTGCAGTCGTGCTGCTATTGGTGGGATCGGCGATTGCATTTAAAACTGTAGTTAGCCTGAGCCATGTTGCAACAGACCTTGCAGATTTTGTGCTGAGCTTAACTGCTAATATCCTGATTTTATTGTTCCTGATCAACTTACTACTTTTTGTTGTAGGCATGTTTCTTGATGCCGGGCCTGCAATCATTATTCTCGGGCCGATATTGGGGCCGGTATTTGTCAGCCTTGGTGTCGACCCGGTGCATTTTGCTATTATTATGAGTGTTAATCTGACCGTAGGACTCGCGACACCGCCGATGGGGCTGGTATTATTTGTTGCATCCAGTGTATCGGGGGAGAAGGTTGAAACTATTTCCAAAGCTATTCTACCGTTCCTTGCAATTGAGGTGGTGGTGATATTTTTGATTACATTCTTTCCGGCGTTGTCGTTGACGGTGCCGAGGTGGATGGGGTATGTGACGTAAAGATAAATCTGTTTTTCAATAGGAGGAGAAAACCATGTTTTCTGATTTAGCTAAAAAGACCGCTGCTGCCGTACTGGGTGCAGCTTTATTAATCAGCCCGTTTGCTGCTACGCAAGCAGCTGATTTCAAACTACGCGCTGTCGCGAACTCGAACGAAAATGACGAGGATTATGATGGTTTAGTAGTATTCAAAGATTTCGTGGAAAGCCGTTCTAATGGCAAGATCGAAGTTGAATTATTCATCGGTACGCAACTGTGTGCTAATGGCACGGAGTGCATGCAGGCATTGGAGGATGGTTCAGTCGATATTTATATCTCGACCTCTGGTGGTACTGCGAATATGTATCCGTATGTCCAGGTACTGGATTTGCCTTATATCCTGCGTGATGATCGTGTTGCTGAAACGGTATTTACCGGTGATTTCACCCGTGAAATGCGTAAGTCGATTCTGGCTGACTCCGAAAATAAAGTACGTCTGATGACTATTGGTAATACGGGTGGCTGGCGTAACTTTGCTAACACTAAACGTGTGGTGAAGACTCCGGAAGACATGAAAGGTCTGAAAATTCGTACTGTTGTAGCTGACCTGCCGCAGGAACTGGTTAAAGCACTGGGTGCAAGCCCTACGCCAATCCCATGGCCAGAGCTGTTTACCTCGTTTCAAACCGGTGTTGTGGAAGGTTCCAAGAACGGTATCACTGATATCATGGGTATGAAATTCCCAGATGCTGGTTTGAAGAATGTTACTTTGGATGGCCATGCTTATATGGGCGCGTTGTGGTTTATGGGCCAGGAAAGCTTCATGAAAATGGACGAAGGTTTGCGTATGGTGGTTGTAGATGGCTTTAATGCACTGCAACAGGCAACTTTTGCATCACCTAAGCGTAAGTCGATTCAGGCTTATTCTGACTTTGTGAAAGGTGGTGGTAATCTGTATGTACCTACACCAGAAGATAAGGCTAAGTTTGCTGCAGCAGCAACGCCGGTTTATGACTGGTTTGGTAAGAATATCAAAGATGGCCAGAAGTGGCTGGATCTGTTGAAGGCTGAAGCCAAGAAGGCAGAAGAAGCTATCGCGATGGATTATGCGGATATTAAGTAGTCAGTATGCTGGAAGTTGCCCGTTTAAGACGGTACAGGTCTGCACGGATAAGCTTCCGGCCTGCGGAACTCGCTGGCGCTCAGACAGTCCTCAGCCTCCAGCTTGTCCGCACAGCCCTGTCTCTTCGGTTTAACCGGGAAGGCGGTGCGCGTTTTGTTTAGGTTTACGGTTTGAAGGGATACAAATGTGCCCGATAATCCTGAATCAGAATTTTGGCCTCGGCAATCTGCGCCGGGGTCATTTTCTTGACTACTTCCTGTTGCGACACAGCAGCATCAATATCACCACCAATCGCCGACAGCACATACCACATATACGCCCGCACCAAATCCGGAGCAGGCATGCCACGCCCGATTTCGTAATACCAACCAACACCCGATTGTGCACCGGGATGAGCTTTCATGGACGCACGTAAATACCATTCAAAAGCGCGGCGATCATCGCGTTCGACGCCCAGCCCCATGGCATACATGACACCAATGAGTTCTTCAGCATCTGCATTACCAGCTTGCGCAGCAGGCAGGAAGGC
>CALHAO010000073.1 GCA_937931765.1 uncultured Thiotrichaceae bacterium | reverse complement strand
ATCGGCACCAGAACCATTAAGCAGCACATCAAAATCAAGCGGCTCATCAACTGTTTCAGCCAGATTATCAATCTCTGCCGACACAGCATCCGGCATATCAAGACCGGAATCAGTACCTAAACCCTGATCTTTTTCCAGCTCATTAGCTAAATCATCCAGACTGAAGTCCAGACTATCATCCACTGTACTAGCCAGTTCACTATTATCAAGCGCCGGGCTATCATTGAGTGCTGACTGACTACCAAGGTCGGCAACAGCATCATTCAAATGAACCGCATCATCATCCAGGCTTTCCAGATTGCCCAGTTCATTTTCCAACTCATCCAGATCAAAATCGAAGTCATCCAGACCCAAATCATCATCCAAACCGGTTATAGCATCAGCTTCAGAGGCCGGTGATAACTGGGTGGGCGCATCAGATTCATCAGCGCTTCCCATCAGCGCCGCAGCGCCAGCTCCTACTGCCGCTGTTGCCGCCGCCGCACCGGTCGCCAGCGCACCCAAACCAATACCATCATCAGACTGCTGATATAACTTATTGTCAGGACTGATTTTCCCGCCCCACTCAGCAATCTCACGCCACATTTTGCTATCTTTATCAGCTCCGGCAGTGTCCATAAACGCTGCAGCCTGCGCATCGAACTCATCCCGGTTATTAGATGCAAAATAGTTTTCTAACAGCTTATGACGGTATTCAAGACGATCAGGGTGCTTCTCTAAAGCTTTCTTTAATTCACTTTCAGCCTGCTGATGCAGACCGTAGGCGATATAGACATTAGCCTCCATCAACACTTCATCTTCATCAGACGTGCTTTCGGCCTCAACAATGTCATTGACGTGAGAAGCAGTTTCTTCATTAGTCAGCTGAGTACCAAACGGATCATCATCCAGCTCGTTGTACTGCTCAGCTTTATCCAGCTCTGCTTCCAGGCCTGCATACTGACGATCAGCATTTGCATCCGCTTTATCGAGATCCATGTCATCATCGTCAAATGGCATCTGCTCATTAGCAACCGGCGGAATACGATCACCTTTTGCTTTCCGGCGTCCAAACAGACGCGAGAGCAGCCATAGCAACAACAGTGAAGTCAAAGCACCCGCACCAATTTTCCATGCCATCGGTGATGACAACATGCTCATCAGATCAGGGCCACCTGCCTGCTCATCAGCAAAAGGTGAATTGTTCGCTGTATTATCAGTCGCCGGATCAGTAGCTGGCTGCTTATTCGCCATCTTATCCTGAGCCATCTTACGTGCATCATCAGCTAATTTTTTCGTACGCTGTTCTGCAGCTGATAACTGATCAGTGGCAGGTGGCTGAGCACGAACAATCTTGTTCTTTTCAGCCTCTGCCGCATTAGCGGCCTGGTTTTGAATATCTCTGCCGGTAGTTGCCTGATTCGTGTCACCCGTGGTGCGAGGCACAACACCCTGACGTGGCTGTGTGGTTGTGCCATTCTGCTGAGCAGTCTGAGCATTAGTAACTGGTGTACCCGTCGCGCCCTCAGCTAATTTCTTCTGCAATTGCGCCAACTGATCATCACGCAATGCGATCAGGCGGTTCTTCTTGCGTAGCATCGACTCAAGATCAGTAATTCTGGACTTAAGCTCTTTATTTTCACGCTGGCGCGCAACCACTGACTCATTAGCCAAAGCCAGTTCTTTCTCAATTTTAGCCAGATTAGGTGAACCTGCTGACGCACCTTTTGCTGTTGAAGCCTTGTCCGCTTTACCCAGCACCTCCAGACGTGCCTTATCTGGCTGTTTAGCCGGAGTAGTCGGTCTTTTTTGAGTACTGGCTGTATTCGTTGGCTGCTTCGATACCGCTTGTTGTGGAACGGTATTCTTAGCCAGTGAAGACCTGAATTTTGTCCATTGTGCATATTGCTGCCGCACCTGACGACGCGCCTGAGCACGCGAAGAACTTTTAGCAGCCTGTGCTGAAGGTGCCCGCAATACCGCACCTGCTTTCAGGCCATTAATATTACCACTAATGAAAGCACCCGGATTTGCCCGGTAGAGCGCCATCATCATCTGATCAACATTGATACCCGGCTGCCGTAAACGTGAAGCCACCTTGAATAGGGTATCACCTCGGCGAACACGGTATGTACGGCTGGTATTACGTGCTGGTTGCGCACGCTGCTGCTGAGTATTCTGCCTCTGTTGGGCCTGTCTTTGTTGGGCCGCTTGCTGCTGTTGCTGGGCACGTTGACGCTGCTGAGCCTGTTGTTGAGCTTGCTGAGCAGTACGCTGCTGTTGCGCTTGCTGGGCAGCACGTTGACGCTGTGCTTGTTGCTGAGCAGCGGCAATTTGTGTCGGACTGGCAGAAGGAGCGGGGGGCCTGCTGACAACACCTGTTGAACGCGGCTCTGCCCGGACGGCAGCTTCCTTACCCGCTAATGCGGTACCCGGCTGCATCAATACAGGTGGGTCCAGCATAACGGTATATTCTTTGAGCAACTGCCCCTGAGGCCAACTCACTTCCAGTAAAAAATTGACAAAGGGTTCTGCAATAGGTGCATCGGAGGTAATGAGAATAACCGGCTTGCCATTTTCGGTGGCACTGCGGAAACGCAGACTATCCAGAAAAGCAGGACGATCCACACCTACCCGACTGAATACATTATTGGGAGCCAGGCGGACTTGTAACTGCTGAGCTTCCTGAGCGCTGGTCGACAACAACTCAATTTTCGCCCTCAGCGGTTGATTCAAGCTGGAGTTTGACCTGATATCGCCAAGACTCAACGCGTTTGATGCTACAGGAAATGATCCTGCAACCAGCACGGCTAAACTTAGAGCCTGTTTTTTCACTGCGATTCCCCTTTAACTAGTACAATCTTTAGCATCTCTATCCATCCCTATGGGTTAGCCTGAGCCCCTTAGTATTAGTATTCCGGATGAAGAGCGACTTATGGTTATTATTAGCAATAGACTATAGCTTAGAGTATGCAAACACGCAATTATACCAAACCAGCCCTATTCAGACCACCGAACAGCAACGGTGGTTTATAGGGTTATTGTTACAGGTGCCAATTAATTTATGCTGAACCACCCATAAAAGCAGCTCATAGGTGGTCACGAATCAGTAACTCAGCAATCTGAACACTGTTCAATGCCGCACCTTTACGCACGTTGTCCGCCACTACCCAAAGGTTTAATCCGCTGGGATGAGAAATGTCTTCACGAATCCTCCCAACATAAACCGGGTCACTATTAGCGCCATCTGTAACAGCGGTTGGATAACCACCATCCACTCTTTCATCCATTACTACAATACCGTCAGCCTTCTCCAGAATTTCACGGGCTTGTGCGGCACTCAGTTTTTTCTCGGTCTCAATATGCACAGCTTCAGAGTGACCGAAAAAAACTGGAATACGCACAGCAGTCGGATTCACCTGTATATCAGGCGACTCCATAATTTTGTGGGTTTCCCACACCATCTTCATTTCTTCCTTGGTATAACCATTCTCAAGGAAAACATCGATGTGAGGCAAGGCATTGAACGAAATTTGCTTAGGGTAGACCTTACATTCCACCGGTTTGCCACTCAACAAACTGGCTGTCTGGGATGCCAACTCATCAATTGCCTCTTTGCCGGTACCAGAAACAGCCTGATAAGTGGCCACATTAATGCGCGTGATCCTAGCCGCATCGTGTAAAGGTTTTAAAGCAACAAGCATCTGAATGGTAGAACAATTCGGATTAGCGATGATTCCACGTTTTTTATAGCCTGCTATAGCATGGGGGTTTACTTCCGGAATAATCAGGGGAACATCATCATCATAGCGAAAGTGTGCGGTATTATCGATGACCACGCAGCCCGCTGCAGCGGCCTTTGGCGCATAGATGGCCGAAACAGAGCCACCCGGTGAAAACAAACCAATCTGCACTTTTGAGAAATCAAAAGTGGCCAGATCTTCAACCACCAGTGTTTTCCGTCCGAATTCAATTCTCTTACCAGCAGAGCGTTCACTTGCCAACGCATAAACCTTACCCACCGGAAAATTGCGCTCAGCCAGGATGGACAACATTGTTTCGCCCACAGCGCCGGTTGCACCCACCACTGCCACATCATAAGTCTTAGACATTTTCCTACTCAACAAACAAGGGATAAAAAGTAAATATTGCCGCACACAGTAGCATGCAACTTACTCACGTCAGTGAGCCACAAACAGTGCACCTAATAGTTAATAGACGAGCGCCGGAGCCAACTAATAAGTATTACCAGACTGCGCTTTCTCTTCTTGGGCTTCCTTTTCAATAGCGGAGCCAACCTGCTTAATGTCCTTACCAACCCCTTCCACTGTGCTGCAAGCTGTCAGCAACAGCGTGAAAAACAAAACCGTAAACATTGTCATGATTCTATACATATCAGTTATCCTTTATTACACATTAAAGATTACGCACATTGGGTTTACTACCTGATCAGGCTACAGCCCGATACTATCAACCCCAGTTTACCATCATTAATCACTTTGCGCCCTTCTGCGCTGGCAACTGTCACTTCAACAATCAAAACCACCATCGTTTCACAGCAAACCAACACGCTCTGACACCACGCGTAAAGTGCTCAGAACACGGGGGCATTTTAAGATTATGCATTTTGTGCACTATACTCATTGCGCGCATTGCCTGGTCTGCCAACGACCTCTGACCTATAGGTCAGAGGAAGATTCCGACCACAATGTGCATTTTTTGTCGCTTACATAGAGGAATCGTTGATGAAAACGATAATGTATACTTTACCTTTCGCACTTATGCTAACCGCTGGTAGTGCTGTCTCTGCCGAGTTAAACGGCGCAAAACTGTACCTGGATAAAACCTGCTCCAGTTGCCACGGCGCAGAGGGTAACAAACCGATTGCAGATAACTACCCAAAACTG
>CALHAO010000072.1 GCA_937931765.1 uncultured Thiotrichaceae bacterium | reverse complement strand
TATCTGGGCCTGCATACTGGTCTCCGCCAACAGCGGCAAGATCCCCGCAATCGTGGTCACCGATGTCAGGAACACGGCACGAAAGCGATCCCGCACCGCCTGCCCCGCTGCCTCATGCAAACTCATGCCCTCAGCACTGCGAAACTTCACAAACTCCACCAGCAAAATCGAGTCATTCACCACCACACCGGCCAACGCCACAAAACCAATCATACTTGGCAGACTCATATCCAGCCCCATCAACAGGTGCCCCCAGATCACACCAATCAGCGCCATCGGGATATTCATCAGCACAATAATCGGCTCACGGTAGTTACTGAATTGCAGACTCAGCAATAAATACACCCCGGCAATACCCAACACAAACCCCATCAATACCGATTGGCTGGTTTCCGCACTGCTTTGCGTTTCACCTTCCAACCCTACTATCAGCCCCGGATAACGCGCCTCTAATTGAGGAAAAAACCGGGTCTGTGTATCAGCAATAATCTGTCCGGCGTTAGCCACTGATGAATCCACATCAGCGCCCACCGTGACGGTTTCCTGATGATTCACCCGTACAATCCGCGCAAACTCACGCTTTTCAGTAATCTCAGCAATTGACGTTAACGGAATCGCCACACCTTGCTTCGACAGAACCGTCAGCTGTTCAAAATCCTGCAGCGCCTGTTTCGGATCACTATCCAGCTGCACATTGATCTCATAAGCCTCACGCCCCAGATACACATCACTGACCTTTACGCCCTGATAAGCCGTACGCAGTTGATTCGACAAAAACTTGGCATCCATGCCAGAACCCAGCGCCCCCGGTCTCAGCCGTACAATCAGTTGCGGCTTTCCTGGGCGCAGGTCATCCAGAATATTGCTGATCCCGGTATATCCCACCAGCCAGTTCTGCAGATCCCATGAAGCCAGAGACAGCGTATCCAGATCCAGCCCCTGCAGACGTATTGATACCGCCTGTCCACCCGGCCCGAATGCCGGTTCTTTAATCAGAATACTAATCGCATCCGGAATCACCGGTATATTTTCCCGCCATTTCCGTTTCAGCTCCCACAACGAGTTATTGCGCAACTCAGCATTCAGCAACTCAAGGCCAATAGTAGCCAGATGTTCACCGGATTCACTGGCATCACTATTTTTGCTGTAAGTCACCTGCTTAATCCGGATCAGATCACCATTATCTTCCGGCTCCAAACTGGCCACAGTTGTGTCCAGACTATCGAGCAGAACCTGTACCACCTCTTCCGTACGCGCCAGCAATGTACCTTGTGGCAACAGGATTCGGGCCTCCAATTGATTGCCTTCAATATCCGGGAATCCCTTAAAAGCCAGCGTGCCTGAAGCCATTAAACTGATTGAGAAAATCAGCATGGCAATCGATCCGCCAACCACCATATAACGTAGTTTGATAGACAGGTCGGCCATTTTCCCAACCAGTTCGGTCAGCCCCATAAAGGCTTTATCGAACCACAAGCGCACCGTTGAGCGTCCTCCGGCATCACGGCGTTTTTCCAGCGAATGTTTAAGGTGATGCGGTAAAATCAGAAAGGCCTCAAGCAAACTAACACTCAACACCGCCAATAAAACGACCGGCAATACACCCAGAATCTGCCCCATATCCCCTTTCATAAACATCAGACTGCCAAACAGAAAAGCAGAGGTAAAAAAAGATGAAAATACCCCTCTGGCGACACGATGAATACCATCGGTAGCAGCCAGCAGCGGCGCTTTGCCTTTGCGGTATTCGCTCTCAATACTTTCGGCAATGACAATCGCATCATCCATCAAAATCCCAATCGCCATCAACAGCGCCACCATCGAGATCATATTGATACTCACGCCGACAACACTCATCACCACCAGGCCGCCCAAAAAGGAAATCGGCAGGCCCATCGCCACCCAAAAGGTATAACGCCAGGTGAAAAACAGGAATAGAACAAAGGTTGCCAACGCCAAACCCTGCCAACCGTTTTTCAGCAACATAGTCAGGCGATCACGCACAATCGTCGCACCATCCTGAGTGATATATAGCCGCGTACTGTCCGGTAGTTGCGCATTTTCCTCATCGACAAAGGCTTTAATCGCGTCATACACCTTAAGCGTGTCATCAGTTTTATTCTTGCTCACCAGAATGGTGGCGGCAGGTTTGCCATTGATCTCTGTACGTTGTGCCGCACTGCTGAACTCATCACGAATAGTGGCAATATCACCCAAACGTAACTGTCCGCCCTGCTCACTGTTCAGGATCACCAGATCAGCCAGTTCCTCAGGCGTACGGCGCATATTCTCAAAACGAATCTGGTAGGAACGCTCATCAGTTTCCACTTCACCCGCCGGTAAATCCAGTGCCTGCGCCCGAATCAGATCAGCAATATCACTCACACTCAGCTTATATTGCTGCAGACTTTCCGGACGAATCAAGACACTGTATTCATGTGTAGAAAAACCGGTGACCTCAACAATCTTCACCTCCGGCAACGCCAATAAACGATTGCGGTAATGTTCGGCCAGCGCCTTGAGTTCCGGTTGTTTCAGGTCACTGGTAATGCCCATCAACAGCACCACATCCGTGCGACCCAACTCGCGCACCGTAACGTTTTCCACCTCCGCCGGAAAATCGGTTACGCCATCCACCGCCGACTGCACATCATCGCGGAACTGTTTAATATCACCGGCCTCTTCCATCTCAGCCACTAGCGTACCGACACCGTCACGTGCCTCACAGGTTTGCTCTTTGAGAAAGCTAATGCCATCTGTAGCATCCTCCAACCGGTTGCACACCGCCTCAGCCACCTCGGAGGGCGACGCCCCCGGATAAGGCACCGAGACACTCACCCGTGAAGCTTTCAACTGCGGGAAAGTCTCTTTATTAAGCCCGGGCACCACCGCCAGCCCCATTAGAATAATCCCGATCATCAGGATATTAGCCGCAGTAGGATGCGCCGCAAAATAATGAATGACCCCGCGCATTACTCAGCTTCCTTTGCCAGCAACGGCATACCCGGAATCACCGGAATCAGATCATTCACCACCAAACGCTCACCAGCATCCAGCCCTTCTGTGACCAGCACCTGTTGCGCATCCTGCCAACGTGACTTAACTGGCCTGATTTCCAGCTTATCCTCAGCATTCATCACATACGCCCGCCCCTGATGCAAAGCTGTGCGCGGCACAACTAACGCCTGTTGCTCCGGAGCCATAATTTTTGCCTGCACATACATGCCTTTCATTAATACTGGGTAAGTACCCGCCGCCGAGGCGCTGCTGCTATAAGGATTATCTACCGCAATCACAATGCCCACTGTACGACGCACTGGATCAATTGACTCCGAAAAACGTGAAACCCGCGCATCCCACACGGTCTCTTTATCACCATCAGCCCGCCGCACTTCCGCCAATAGCGGCAGGTCATTCAATACCTGACTGATATTACCGTCGGTACTCACGCCATGAGTGGCCATCAAAATATTCAACGTGTGCAGCGGTAATTCAGCTCTGATCTCCAGACTGGAAGCATTAATCGCTTCAAATAGTACGCCACCGGTGCTGACAAACTCCCCCTTATCCAAATCACCTTTGGTAATCCGCGCATCAAACGGCATAGTGATTTTGGTACGGCCTAAGGTAGTTTGCTGGCCCTTGACCTGCTGCTCAATACGCTTGATCTGTGCAATGGCATTGGCACGACGGCTGGCGTAAGTTTCCAGCTGACCATTCAGTTCGGTAACGGATTGCTGATTCTGAATAATCTGTTGCTGCTGCTGTAAAACACTCTGATCCTGTGAAGCATCGGACTGATCCTGTTGCGTCAATTGCTGTTCCTGTTGCACTATCGATTGAC
>CALHAO010000071.1 GCA_937931765.1 uncultured Thiotrichaceae bacterium | reverse complement strand
ACTTCACCTTTGCGTACAATTCGATAAATCACACTTTTTGGCACTTTTTTAAAAAATTTCAGCAAAAAGTTGTCAATTCGCTGCCCAGCCTCGTGTTCAGTCACAATATGATAGGAAACTGCCATGATTATCCTTATATATTCAGCAATTCGGTTCAATTTAATTGAATGCGATTAATCAAATTGATATATTCGTTACGGGTTTGGTGGACAGATGATGATATTTTCCTGACCACCTAACCTGAAGGTTGATGCCACCAGATGAACGGATACTTTTTAAGTATTGCCGATCGGGGAATGATAGGGCGCATCATCAAACGATTCAATCGAATTCCGGATGGAATTTGAAGCGGCAAGCGATTTTACAAAAATACTGTATGAAACGCTTGTCTTATGAGCAGTGCTACTCGTCCAAAGAATACTGAGTAGCCGAAGTGTTTTTCACAGCACCTGCCATACCCAACATTGTTTATTTGAAGGAATTAGAATTACGCGGTGTAGTTTCGACGAGGAATACTACATGGCCGGATTTTGGAATTTTCCGCTATCCTCAGGCATAAAACATGCACGGAGATTCGTTGGTAGACAAAACAACGAACAATTCGACGGAATAACCATTCACACGTGAAAGATGGAGCAATAAAACCAAAAGGACTGTAGGGACTGAATGAGAAAGTTTAATAAATGATCAACCCAATCTCATACATTATTGATTTTAAACAAAAAATTAAATCATACTGTAAAGTCATTAACCGGATGGCTGTATTGCTGCACACTTCCTACAAACAAATTTAGGGATGAGCAGGTGCTACACATAAGGTGTAGTACATGAAGCGAATTTTAATTAATGCAACACAGGCGGAAGAAATCCGCGTTGCTATGGTCGATGGTCAACGACTCTATGACTTGGATATTGAACATCCATTTCGTGCACAAAAAAAGGCTAATATTTACAAAGGGGTTATCACCCGCATTGAACCCAGCCTCGAAGCTGCGTTTGTCGAATACGGCGCACAGCGTCATGGTTTCCTATCGTTCAGAGAAGTAGCCCGCGAGTGTTACCACCCAGATGCTAAAATTGGCACTGGCCGCCCAACTATCAAAGATGTCCTGCGCGAAGGACAAGAAATCCTGCTGCAAGTTGATAAAGAAGAACGTGGCAACAAGGGCGCTGCCTTAACCACATATATCAGCCTTGCCGGACGTTACTTGGTATTGATGCCGAATAACCCGAAAGCCGGTGGTGTATCCCGCAGAATTGAGGGTGAAGACCGTCAGCACATCAAACAAACCCTCTCTGATTTAGATATTCCGGAAGGCATGGGCGCTATCGTGCGTACCGCAGGTGTAGACCGCGAACTGGAGGAACTTAGCTGGGATCTCGACTACCTGAAAACATTGTGGGAAGCGATCCAGACGGCTTCTAAGCAACACAAAGCACCGATACTTCTGTATCAGGAAAGCAACGTTATCATCCGTGCTTTACGCGATTACTTCCGCCGGGATATTGGCGAAATCGTTGTTGATGATGCGAAGGTATATCAGCAGGCACGCGACTTCATGCAAGCTGTCATGCCGCATAATATGCGTAAGCTAAAGCACTATCAGGACAGCACCCCGTTACTCAGCCGTTACCAGGTTGAACACCAGATCGAAACAGCCTTTGAACGTCAGGTTAACCTGCCATCCGGTGGAGCGATTGTTATCGACCACACAGAAGCCCTACTGTCTGTCGACGTTAACTCAGCTCGCGCTACCAAGGGTAAAGGCATTGAAGAAACCGCATTAAATACCAACCTTGAAGCGGCTGATGAGGTAGCACGCCAACTTCGCTTACGTGATTTGGGCGGGCTTATCGTTATCGATTTTATTGATATGTTGCCTAGCAAACATCAACGTGAAGTTGAACGCCGCCTGAAAGAAGCACTGAAAATTGACCGCGCGCGCGTACAAGTTGGCCGGATTTCACGGTTTGGCTTGTTAGAAATGTCACGCCAACGCCTGCGCCCTTCATTAGGCGAGTCCAGCCAGATTGTCTGCCCGCGTTGTGTGGGTCATGGCAGTATTCGCAACACCGACTCGCTGGCCTTGTCCATTTTACGCTTAATGGAAGAAGAGTCTATGAAGGAAATGACCGGTAGAGTGACCGCTCAGGTACCGGTTTCTGTGGCCACCTTCCTGCTGAATGAAAAACGTGATGCGCTGACTGATGTCCAGAAACGTCGCAATATTGAACTGACCATCATCCCGAATCCACACATGGATACGCCACATTTTGAAATCACTCGTATGCGCAGTGATGAAATGGCAGATACGGGACTGAGCTATAACCAAATTGCTTCGCCACCGGATGTGACGGATGAATCTGCACCCGAGGCGGAAGATCATGCTGCTCAGGCACCTGAAACTGCTATTGTGGGTAATGTTGTACCCAGCCAGCCAGCACCACAGGTGGAAAAGAAGCCAGAACCACCCGCTGCACCGAAGAAAGACGTATTAGACGTAGAGAAAAATCCAGGTTTAATACGGCGCATTCTTACCGGTCTGTTTGGCGGTAATGCCAAAACGGAAGAGCCGGTGGCTGAAGTTAAAAAGGCACATGAAGAGCGTAAAAAGCAACACAACGAAAACAAGCAAAAGCCTCGTGGCAACAATAACAGTCAAAACAAGGCACCAAGCGATAAAAGCAATGATGCTAAGGACAACGATCAGAAAGCACAAAACAGACGTACCCGTAAGCCAAGAAACAATGGTAATAATGAAAACAACCAGCAGGCTAAGACGGCGACTGCTGCGGAAAATACGGATCAGCAGCAAGAGCATGATAATGCTAAAAACGGGAACAAGCCGCAGAAACAGCGCAACCCACGCAACAAGCAACCACGTGGCAAGAAACCGGACAATGCAGCACCTGTAGAAACGGCGGCTGAGCAGCAACCAGTAACCCAACAGGCTGCTAGTGTCCAGGCAACTGATAGCACCACAAGCACGGACGATAAAAACGGGAATGACAATAACACCCGTAGACGCGGTCGTGGCAGAGGTCGTGGGCGTACCCGTACAGCTAATCGCTCGCAGGACAGAACGACGGATAATAATACGTCGGCTGATAATAGCGGACAGTCTGAAACCACAGCCAGCGGGACTGAGCAGACTGATCGTAATAACCGCCATCAGCAAGCTACTGAAAACCAGGCAGTGATACCGGAAGCTAATGGCAATATAAAGACCTCAGCAGCTGATAACGGCAATGGCAACACAGCCAATCAGACTTCAAACGGTAGCAATGCGCCGATTGAGCATGAAACACCGCAATCCGCCAGAAAACCGGCACGCAAACCGTCCAACAGACGTAAGCCGAGAAATGTAGCGGACACTATGCAGAACCAGGAACCCTTGGTGATTGATCTCGTGCCAAAGAAGCCACGTGCAGAGAACAAATCACGCAAACCAAACCGCAATGCGAAAAAGCCGGAAGATGCAAACCAGACTAAGGCAGCCGATGCTAATACGGCCGAAGTAGCTAAAGCACCTACACCAGCACCAAAACCTGCGGCGGAGAATCAAGCTCCAGCGAAACCAGTGGCTCAGGACAAGCCAGCTGAACAATCAGTGCAAACGGCTTCCACTAAACCAGTGACAGCTACTAGTAAGCCAGAATCTGTTGTTCAGAAAACTGCTGCTCCGGCAAATAATGCGCCGGTTGCAGGCAAGCCAGTGAAAACAGATGCGGCTCCGGCAGCAAAAACTGAAGCTCCGAAACCTGCTCAGGACAAGCCAACCGAACAAGCCAAACCGGCCCCGGTAGCAGAGAAAGCCAGTGAGCAACCTAAAGTAGCTAAACCGGCTCCAGCCAAAACTGCGACAGCGGCTCCGGCAGAAACCCAAAAGCCCGCCGCAAAGAAACCCGCCGAAACGGTGGTAGCAAAAGCAGCTGAGGCGAAACCGGCTCCGGCAGCAGAGGCAAAACCAACAGAACAGACTCCGCCTAAAAAGCGTCCGGTCTGGATGCACTCAGAGTAATCAAACCAGAGTGATAAAGCCTAATCCGGGGTTGCTGTTTCAGCAATTCCGGATTAAAAATAACTCTGCAAATTTTTCAGATAAATGAACTTTTGTGTCGATAAAGGCATCAAACTACCCTATGATAAAAATATAAATTATTAATAAAAGGGCCAATAATGAAAAATCTTATCCTCCTGAGCAGTCTCTCAGGACTACTCTGCGCATGCTCAAGCATACCTGTCCCGGTTAACCCAGGCATCGTTATTCCAAATCTCCTGCCAAAAAGCCCGATGACAACCTATGTCCCGCAAGCCGATCCATTTATGGTTCAGCCAAATGTTGTGAATACATCCCCACAGCGTAATACACCCGCTGTTATTGTTGCCACCCCAACATCCACTTTAGCTATTGCTAAAGCCATTCCTGCATCGTATTCGCCCGCCCCGATTCCAGCCATTACCGTGAACAATAAGACAACGTCACTGCCTAAGACCATTGCCCCCGCTAATACGGTAAGCACACCACAAAATGGCAAGCTGCAGAACCTGAGCTGGCTGTCCGGACGCATCCTGAAAAACCAAACAGCCGGTAATCCTGAAAAATTAATTAGTTGGAATGAGAAAGGTAATTTTGTCACTTTGGGAATCGGTCATTTCATCTGGTATCCGACCAATAAAAAGGGGCAATATAATGAATCATTTCCAGTCTTTCTGAATTACGCAAAAGCAAACGGCGCACAACTTCCGGGCTGGCTGGCCAATCAGTATCAGGAAGGTGCACCCTGGTCTAATGGTGCTACATTCGCTCGCGCAAAAAATGATCCACAGGTAAGGGAATTACATGCTTTCATGAATAAAACCCTTAACTTACAAGCAAATTTCATGGTGGCACGATTAAAGCAAACGCTTCCGGTTATGTTGCAAAACTTACCGTCAAATGAGCGACAACGGGTACAGAACAACTACCTGGCTATAGAAAGATCACCGGGCGGTATTTACCCCCTGCTTGACTACATCCAGTTTAAAGGCAGCGGTATAAACCCAGCTGAACGCTATGCTGGTAAAGGCTGGGGACTATTGCAGGTGCTACAAGAAATGCAAACCGTACAACCCGGCCCCGCAGCACTGGCTGATTTCAGGCGTTCCGCTGATGATGTACTGGTGCGTCGTATTGCCAATGCCCCAGCAGAATCACGCGAAGCCCGCCACTTGTCCCAATGGCTGGATCGCATCAGCACCTACAATCCGGGCAAATCAAGCTAAGGCTTGTTTTTACCCACTTAAGCCAAAAAAAACAAGGGCGGGACTGTGTGGACAAGCTGTAGGCTGAGGACTGTTTGAGCGTAGCGAGTTCCGCAGGCCGTAAGCTTATCCGCACAGGCCTGTCCCGTCTTAAACGGCTTCCGAATTGGCAGACTCAGCCAATAACGCCAACGGCAGACTCTCCACATCAAGATCACGGATCGCCGTCAGACTCGGCAACTCATCCAATGATTTCAGGTTAAAATAATCCAGAAACTGCCGGGTCGTACCTAACATTTCAGGGCGACCAGGCACTTCCTTGTGGCCCAGAACCCTGATCCATTCGCGCTCTAACAAAGTTCTGATCACATTCGAATTAATACCAACACCCCGGATTTCTTCAATCTCTGCACGGGTGATCGGTTGCCGCCAGGCAATCAGTGACAGCGTTTCAAGGAAGGCCCGTGAATATTTAGGTGGTTTTTCTTCATGGTGCTTGACCACCCATTGCTGAAAATCCTGACGGGTTTGCAAACGATAACCACTGCCGGTTTCATTTAATTCAAAACTACGGTTTTCACATTGCTGCGATAAGGTCTCCAGTGCATCCCGCACCATCGCCCGGTTCACACCCTCTTCCGGGGGGAAATACTTCTCCAAGCGTTCAACTGACAACGGCTTGTCGGCTGTCAGCAAAATGGCTTCAAGAATAACAGGCAGTTTATTAATCAATAGGTGGCTCCGTCTTGGACTTGAACAGTAGCGCGCATGTAGCAACTACATCCGCAAGCATGCAAGTCTTTTTGGACTTGCACGTTAATCTATGATCGAATCATACCTCAGATTCAATCACCATCAACTATGGAAATATTATGAGTTTTCTGGATAACGTGAAATCCCTGTTTACACCAAGTGAAAAATCAGCCGCCGCCTTTCCCGCTGAAGAATACAAGGGTTATACCATCACTCCAACGCCACAAAGCGATGGTGGACAATACCGTGTGTGTGGCGTTATTACCAAGGATGAGCAGAGCCACCAGTTTTTCCGTGCAGATTTGTTAGGCAGCGCAGATGCATGCGCCGAAGAAACCATGCGCAAAGCGAAACTGACCATTGATCAACTGGGTGACGGGATTTTCAGGTAATTACACTTCCGGGCTGTCGCTGGGCACAAATGGCCGCAGCGACAAACGTTCCGTCAGTAAAACCGGCTGGATCAAAGTGCTTCCAAAACCACTTCAGCTTTACTACCTTCAAAGGTCTGTGGTGGCTCTACATTCAACATGCTCACAACACCATTATCCACGACCATTGCATAACGCTGAGAACGGGTTCCACCAAAGTCAGCCGTTTCCATTTCCATACCCATCGCTTTAGTCAGCGCACCGCCGCCATCAGCCAGCATAGTAATATTTTCAGCATTTTGCGCCGCACCCCATGCGGACATAACAAACGCATCATTCACTGACAGGCATACAATTGAATCGATGCCTTTCTCTTTGAACTGATCCGCTGCTACCACATAGCCTGGCAGGTGTGATTCTGAACATGTCGGGGTAAATGCACCCGGCACCGCAAACATTACTACTTTTTTACCGGCAAACAACGACTGCGCATTAACATTCTCATGTCCGTCCTGGCCTGCAATTGTCACAGCCGCATCCGGAATTTGATCTCCAACCTGAATCATATGCATCTCCTTGTGTAAGGTGGTTTTAAAATGAGTAATTTACGCGACAGAGTGCATTCAATACAAGCTTTGTGTCTGTTTTCGGGCGTCAGTGCTGCTAAGGCATTCATTTGATGGCGCTTAGCCCAGCTCATCCAGAAGTATTAATTGCTCATTAAGACTTGTGTGATAATGAACCTAAGATAGCGCTAATAAAAACAACAATAGCCCATTAACAGCATGCCTTGAACACAGTGATTATTTTCCGTAAAAAAAAACCATCATTATTGATGCCAATAAAAGATCACATGAATAACCCGGTGAAAACCAGCTTGCTCAAGGTACTGCTATTTATGCTATTAACCATCAATATGGCCGGTTGCTTCCAAAAAAAATCAGTACCGGAAGCACAAGCATCTATGTACTGGTTAGAAGACAAAACAGGCACCATGACTTTTGATGACATCCTTAAGCAAGATTTATCGACCCAATGGCAGGCAGCCAAGCACCGTTACCCGAACTTTGGCTTTAGCAGCAGCATCTTCTGGCTAAGCTTACCTTTCGAGAACAAGCATGCTATTGAAACACCCATGTTGCTTGAAATTGCATTCCCGCTTCATGATAAAATTGATGTGTACCTGGTTGACTCTGATAAAGTTGTAGCTAATTATCACACAGGCGACCTGCTGCCTTTTAATAGCAGACCGCTAAATCACCGCTCATTTCTATTCCCGCAAACAGTCGCCCCCAAAGAAAACCTAAGGGCTATTGTCCGCCTGCAAAGCACCGACACGATCTATCTTCCGGTCAAGGTATGGAAGAGCCATGATTTTTTTGCCGCTGACCAGAATGAAGTATTTTTATTGGGCTTATTCTTTGGCTTTTTATCCATCATGTTAATTTACAACTTGCTACTGTATTTTTCCACCCACCAGAAAAGCTACCTCTATTACGTATTTTTCACCGGCGCTATCATCTACTTCCAGCTGACTCAGAAGGGCCTTGGCTATCAATATTTATGGCCGGAAAAAACATTTTTCAACCACATGAGCATCCCGCTATCAGCCTTTATTGCCATGATAACCAGCTCATTGTTTATATTGAATTTCTTAAATTTAAAAAAAGAAAGTCATGCAAAAATTATTTTTACATTAAAAGCAGGCATAGGAATTTCTTTTTTTATCATAGCCATCGGGTACTTCATACCTTATGAGATTCTCCTGCAACTAACGGCGGTTATGGGTGCGGCCAGCGCCTTAGTACCGCTGATCATTCTTGCCAACTTATCGTTCAGAGGCAATCAGTCCGCTCAAATCCTAACCGTCGCCTGGTTATTCCTATTAAATGGCACCCTTCTGTTTGTCCTTGGCCGCCTTGGTCTCCAGACCCAGATGTTCGTTACCGAAAATGCGATGTTGATCGGCTCAACAATGGAAGCCGCCTTGATTTCTTTTGCACTAGCCAGAAACATCAAAAAAGAACGGGATGCACGTATGCTGGCTCAGGAATCTGCACTCAAATATGAACGTAAAACCCGCGAAACACAAAACAGTTTATTACTGCTGCAAAAGCAAACTACACAGCACCTGGAAGAAAAAGTTAAAGAGCGTACGCACAAACTTGAAACAGCCATGCTCAGCCTCACCAAGGCCAACTGCAAGCTGGATCAACTTGCCCGGCTGGATGGGCTGACTGGCATATTCAATCGCCGTCATTTTAATCAACAAATTGAATACGAATGGCAACGCACCCGCAGACACAAAGAATTCCTCTCATTGATGATTATTGACATTGATCACTTCAAACAGGTGAATGATGATTATGGGCATTTATTTGGTGATCAGTGTCTCATCCACATGGGTGCCATTCTGAAAAACAGCGTCCAGCGCCCGGAAGACATCGTTGCCCGCTACGGGGGTGAGGAATTTGTTATTTTGTTACCAAATACCAATATCAGCGGCGCGCATCTGATCGCAGAGCGGGTCAGACAAAGCACTGAGAAATTGCGACTAGACTACCGCAACAAACAAGTACAGTTCACCGTCAGCATTGGTATTTCAAGCATGATACCCAGACAGGATTCATCGACTATAGACCTCATCGCCAGTGCTGATCAGGCACTTTATCTGGCAAAAGAACGCGGCAGAAACCGTGTCATAGCCTTACATAACGCTGAGCACCGAATAAGCAAAAAGCCTGCTATCAACACCCAACACACAGTACCGCAAAGTTAGCCTATTCCTACAGTTCATCCTCTACCTTCTGTAACGCACGTCGCCAGGTTGTAAACGCATCCTGTTGTTTCAATTCATCTAAACCCAGTTTAGTGAATGTCCCTTCCAGCGCAATACTATCCGCAATATCACTCAAACGCTGCTGCGGATTAGCCAGTGCAAACGTTGTCGCACCCCGCACATGGCGCACCACCATATCCCTTGCTACTTCATCCGACCAACCCTGCTCTGTAAACCAATCAGTCATACTGCCCATCAACTCATACACCCAGCCATAAGCACAGGCCATCACCACCGAACGTTCAAAATCAGCTTCCTGCTCAAACACCACCACCGATCCGGCCTGGGCAAACAGCAACTCGATCAGCTCATGCGCCGGGTGCATAGGAAAAACCGCATCTCCTGCCTCGATAAAACTGGACGGCATGATACGTATAATCTGTTGGGGTAAGTTTGAATGCGCCCGTAACTGCGTCAGTGAAACACCGGCCAACGCCGATAAAACCACCTGATCATCACTAAAACTCAAACCTTCCAGCACATCACCCAAAAAATCGGGACGCACGGACAATACAACAATATCAGCACCACCAACCACAGCCTGATTGGATGCCGCTATCTCACAGCCCTGTTGATCACGCAGGTTTTCAGCATACTGCCGGTTTCTGGGCGACAAGATGATTCGCCCCTGATACCCACCATTACGCAGCGCTTTTATGATGTATGAAGCAAAGTGACCGGTGCCTAATACACCCAGAACCAGATTATCTGACGCCATAATTATTCCACCTTTAATACAAGCCAATGTTAAAATGATCTCATCTTTAGCCAAAACCACTCCCATGAATAAGCAATTATTACACCCCAGCTGGCAAACCGCACTGAACGCAGAATTCAGCCAACCTTATATGCAAGAATTACAGGCATTTCTTGATCAGGAAGCCGCTGCAGGTAAACACATTCTGCCCGCTGCAGAACAACGTTTTAATGCCTTGCGGAGCACAGCGTTGGATGGCGTGAAAGTGGTTATTCTTGGGCAAGACCCTTACCCGACACCCGGACATGCACATGGCTTATCCTTTTCTGTGCAGCCGGATGTAAAACCCTTGCCGCGTTCATTGGGGAATATTAATAAAGAATTGCTTAGTGATCTGGGTATCGACAATAGCCATACCGGCTACCTGCAACCCTGGGCGGAACAAGGTGTATTATTGCTGAATACTGTGTTGAGTGTTGCAGCGGGTAACGCGGGCAGTCACCAGAAACGCGGCTGGGAGACGTTTACTGATCTTGTTATTCGCACGATTAGTCAACAGGCCCAGCCTTGCGTTTTCATCCTGTGGGGTAAACAGGCGCAGAACAAGATTAAACTGATTGATGCTGAGCGGCATGAGATTATTGCTACGGCGCACCCTTCACCTTTATCCGCGCGGCGGGGTTTTTTTGAGAGTAAACCGTTTTCCAGGGCGAATGCTTTTTTGGCGGCGCAAGGGCGTGAGGTGGTGGATTGGACTTTGCCTTGATAATCTACAGGGAATTTACAAAAGGGGATAGGTAACCAGTAGGCCAACCCACAAAAAGTCGGTATGATTCCCCAATTTTCACATACTTTAATGTCTTAAACGGGTCGCCCACAACGACAAGGATACCTAAATGATCGATAGTAACAGCACAAAACACCTCGAAAAATACATGCGCAACCAATCGCTGGCGGAGGAAATGATTCCGGCAGTGGGTAATTTGTACCGCCAACGCAATGTAATTGTCACTGTGTTCGGGCGTAAGCTGATGAACAGCAGCACTATTGAAATCATCAAGGCACACAAGCTGGGCCGCCATATGGTGGGGCGCGAGCTACCGGTTGAAGAGAGTCATCATCTGTTAGAAGTGATGAAAGACATGGATCTGGGTGTGTCGCGTATTGATATTGGCAAGCTGGCGAACCGGTATGCTGAGCTACATAAGTCTGATGATGCGTTGACCCTGAATGACTTTCTGGAAAGCGAACTGGCCAGTGTTAATCATGGCAAAGTCAGCCTGGTTGATAAACCACAGGATGTTGTGCTGTATGGCTTTGGTCGTATCGGGCGAATTCTGGCGCGGATGTTAATTGAACGTACCACACTGAACAATAAGCTGCGTTTACGGGCAGTTGTGGTTCGTGGCGGACGTGATGGTGATCTGGAAAAACGCGCCAGCTTACTGCGTCGTGACTCAGTGCACGGGCCTTTTAACGGCTCAATTACGGTTGACGAAGAAAATACGTCGATTATTGCTAATGGTACGTGTATTAAGGTGATTTATGCGAATAAGCCGGAGGATATCGATTACCGTGATTACGGTATTGAAGATGCCTTAATCGTTGATAACACAGGTATGTTTAAAGATCGCGAAGGTCTTTCAAGACACCTGGTTCCGGGCGCAAAGAAGGTATTACTCACCGCACCAGCCGGTGGCGACATCAGTAATATCGTTTACGGCGTGAACGAAGACATGATTAGCGATGATGATACCGTGGTCTGCGCGGCGTCTTGTACCACTAACGCGATTACGCCGATCCTGAAAGTAATGAATGACGAATATGGCATTGTGAATGGTCATGTTGAAACTATCCATTCTTATACCAATGACCAGAATCTGATCGACAATTATCACTCCGCACCGCGCCGTGGCCGTAGTGCACCGCTAAATATGGTACTAACTTCTACCGGTGCTGCGAAAGCCGTTTCCAAGGCATTGCCTGAACTGGAAGGCAAGCTGACAGGTAACGCGATTCGCGTGCCAACGCCTAATGTATCAATGGCGGTGATGAACCTGAATCTGGCGAAAGCGACCACGCGTGAGGAGCTGAATGAGCATGTGCGTAATATCGCACTGGACTCCGAACTCCGCGAACAAATCAGCTTTTCTACCTCTACCGAGGCCGTATCAACCGATATGGTGGGCACGCCTGAGCCAGGTGTTTTTGATTCCGAAGCGACGATTGTGCA
>CALHAO010000070.1 GCA_937931765.1 uncultured Thiotrichaceae bacterium | reverse complement strand
CTGCCCTGACCATTAAACAACATACCAGCGTAAGGTGATTTCCGCAGAACCGGCTTGGTGGCTAATGTAATTTTTGCATTGCACACGCGATTATTATTTTTAGTGCCGGGTTTCCCCAAAGGAATGAGAACCTCTCTTAATGAAGGTGCTGGTTTTTTGTATTTGTTAAAGCTGGCAGAAGAAACAGGGTTGAGCTCATTGCTGACGCCGATGAAAAATATGCGTTCACGCGATTGTGGTACGCCATAATCTTTAGCATTGAGCGTGTGTAAAGTGACCTTGTACCCCGCTTTTTGAAAACGGGCGATCAGTACATTTCTTATTTCTTCGAATTTCGCCAGTGAGCCGAGCGCCTTTACATTTTCCATCACAAAAGCTTTTGGCTTTATTTTCTCAACAGCCTGACAAAAGCTAAATATTAACTTACTTCTGGGGTCTTCAGGATTCATTTTTCCTGCTACAGAAAATCCCTGGCAAGGCGGCCCGCCGAAAACAACGTCTATATCTTTATAAGAATGGAGTGCTGTTCCACAGTGATCAATATCACCTTCAAGTAACTCTGTTTCCGGGTGATTTTTGCGGAATGTGTCACAAGCATGTTTATCAAGCTCATTGGCGGCAACGATGGTAAAATTTGCTGCCTTAAACCCAACATCCATACCGCCAGCACCACTGAATAAAGAGATTGCTTTCATTGAATTATTCCAATTTCGAATATTTAGTTAATCGTATCATGATTGATGTTCTGTTCAAAGGCCTTCAGTGAAGCAGTGATATGGGTAAAACGATACACGATGCTCTATACCGAAAGCTCATAACCGAGCTGGCGCAAGAGCGTATAAGACTCAATGTCTCTCAGGGTGAACTCGCTTATCAGGTAAGCTTAAGTCAATCTGATATTTCCAAAATCGAAAAGTTTGAACGCCGTCTTGATGTGCTTGAATTCTCATTGATTCTTAAAGCGTTGAGAGTAGGGGATAACCTGAAGCTTCAACAAATTGTTAAAGAATTCACCGGAGTGTCGTTATGAGCAGCGTTGCAGAGCGCAATAGTTTTGGTGAGTACTACGTTAATACCCGGCTCGGTGTGGCGAAAACGAAGAAGGAGCAGGATTTTCCTGAGTTTCCTCCTGATGGTGAGGTTCATCAATTACTGACTGACCTTATTGAGGTTAACGCTAAAGGCTTTCGTGGCGTGGTTATTACTGCATTAACTGGGTTACATCTGGACGAAAACTATGACCCTTTGAATAATTTCTATGGTTGTAATCCCCGGTCAATTTTTGAAGGTGGAATCTGGTACGCGCTTCAGAAGCATGAAATTCCTTGCGGGAAATCAGATCCTTTGAATGTTGCAAAAAATGCTAATCAGCTAAATGAGGATTGGGCGCAAGGCCGCAGGCCACAATCAGCTGCCCTCGCGGTGGTTAACTTTCTCCGGCTGATAATGAAGTCAAACAAAGCAAAAAGAGCGAGGTTGATTGACTATTTCTTTTATCGTCTCTGGGTCTACGCATTCGGAATTGCTGACTACCGTCTTGTTGAGGTTGAGCCATCCGGCGAGTCAAGGCAGGCTATTGGGACTAAGCTGACAGATTTTACACTTAAGTACCCTGAGTCAGGGAATCTCCCACAGTTTCTGGTTTCACAGCTGCTTTCTGGTGTGTTTGCTTCGTCTGAGGTAGATATAATTGGTGGTGAGGAAAGTGTCTTTGGAACGAATACAACGTCAAAAAAACCAGCAGATCTATGGCTTGAGGTAAATGGTGTTCAGACGAACCTTTATGAGGTGACCGTAAAACCCGTTTCAAAAAAGAGATTGGATGACAGTTTGGACGCTCTGCAATCGACTAATCACCTGAACCACCCGGTAACATTTATTTGCAGAATGGAAGCGGATGTTAATGATCTTGATGTGGTTGATGGCTCTTATCAGTACAGAGGGAAGCATTTTGATTTTATTGATTACCGATCTTTTTGCCTCTCGTTATGTGTTTTGTTGAGCGATGAAGAGTTTTTAGTCGTTCTTAATAATGTGGCCTCATTTGTGCAAGATAAAAATGTTTCAATGAAAACCAAGGCTGGCTGGAACGAGTCTTTCAACGGGAATTGAGCAATGACCTTAACAGCAGTAGATTATCAATCAGCCGATGCCGCAGAAACTTTTGTCGCATCCCTGCGTGAATACGGTTTTGGTGTGTTAAAAAATCACCCCATTCCAGAATCAGCAGTCACCTCTATCTACCAAAACTGGGCGAAGTTTTTTGCCAGTCCGGACAAACATGACTGGCTATTTGACCCCGTCACTATGGATGGTTTTTATCCCTCAGAGGTATCTGAAACTGCCAAGGGTTTCGAGTTGAAAGACCTCAAAGAGTATTACCATTATTTCCATCCCTGGGGGAAATGCCCGCCAGAGCTGCGGGATGAGCTGGTAGCGTATCGCGAACAAGCGCAAAGCCTGGCAGCAGAGTTATTATCCTGGGTGGAGCGTTTTACGCCGCCGGAAGTCAGTGCTGGTTATAGCGAACCTTTGTCACAAATGATTGATGGCAGTGAGCAAACCCTGCTGCGGGTTCTGCATTATCCGCCATTACAGGGTGACGAGCCTGCGGGGGCGATACGCGCTGCGGCACATGAGGATATTAATCTGTTGACGGTATTACCTGCGGCGAATGCATCCGGTTTACAGGTGCTAGGGCGCGATGGGCAGTGGATGGATGTGCCTTGTGACTTTGGTTTGTTGATTGTGAACACCGGTGATATGTTGCAGGAAGCATCGGGTGGCTACTTTTCCTCAACCACCCACCGGGTGATTAATCCACCTTCCGCACAGGCGAGTCAGTCACGAATTTCTTTGCCTTTATTTCTGCATCCGCGTCCGGATGTTGAATTATCAAAGCGGCACACGGCCAAAAGTTACCTGAAAGAAAGGCTTACAGAACTGGGTTTCAAGTAGTTATGTGAAAGTCGTAGACTTTCATGCTTGCGGGGTCAGGTTTTCAATGTGTTACAGCCGCTTTTTACCGTTTATAAAAAACAGTTTGCTTTATTGTTGACTCGCGGCTAAATTCTACCCCACAAAGTCTAGCGAACGACCTTCGGGTCAGGGGTGGCGTTGCGCCATCTTCGAACTAAACTTATACATAGCAACACAAGGAAGGCTGTTTCAGCCTCGCTGATGCCCTAGGTAACGCCCTAGTTGTTCAGCGAGCTGGAACAATCGCGCAATCGCGATTTCGCTAAACAACTAGGGCGTTACCTAGGGCGCGAGTCAGTGAGCCTTCCATGTACCAGGTATTAAGGTAGACTTTTGTTCAAAGGGGGTATTCTATATACCCCCTTTATTAT
>CALHAO010000069.1 GCA_937931765.1 uncultured Thiotrichaceae bacterium | reverse complement strand
GTACCAGACAGTGTCAGCGTGCCATTTTCGACATTCACCTCCACATCTTCTTTCGGTACGCCTGGCATTTCAGCGATCAGGGTAAAACCTGCATCTGATTCCACGATGCTTACCAGTGGGCGCAGTGTAGTCATTTCTTCGCGCTTAACCGGTGTTGTGCTTGAATGGGTTGTGTTTTGTGTATTCATGATTACTCTCTGGTTACTGTGAAAGTCATTAGACTTTCATGCTTGCGATGAAAATTCTTTATGTGTGTCACTGAATTTCTATACGGGTTGGCAAGGTTTCCTTGCGTCGCAAAATACTGATGCTTAACACGCCATCCTTATAGGTCGCTTTCACGTTATTCACATCAACATCATCCGGTAGCGTAATCACCCGCTTGAATTTACCCGAGAAGCGTTCCTGTGCATAAACGGTGGCTGCATCATTGTCTGTCGGGGTATCCAGATTGCGTTCACCTTGCAGTGTCAGCAGGTTTTTATCCATCTGAATATCCAGCGTGCTGGCATCAACACCCGGCACAAAAGCCTGCACTTCCACTGATGTAGTCGTGGAACCCAGGTTGATCGATGGAAAAGTTCCGCGTGCGACAGGGCGAATGTTTGATACAATGCTGCGCCCGTTTAGCTGGCGTTGTAATTGCTCCAGCTCGTTAAATAAGTTGTCAGAAAAATTGAATACTGATCCGTACATAATAATCTCCATTTGGTCTGTAAATGCGCATGCCAATCTGGTCAGGGTTTTATTTTTCCCGTAAAAACAGCGGACTATGTCGGCTGAATGTTTTGGCATGCTATGCACTGTTCGTCTATGGCTAGTAAAATAGGGGCGCTGAAATGTCTCTTCAAGGCTTTAAAATAAAAAATTTGACAAATTTTATTTTTTATGAAATTTACGATTGTTGGTCTTGTGAATGGTGAATTCGCCCACATATAGAGCGGCATGGAATCTGTTCTGGCAGATATAAGGAGTTACTGTGGAATACAAAGATTATTACAAAATTCTGGGTGTGGAACGTGGTGCCAGCGCAGATGAAATCAAAAAAGCTTATCGGCGGCAGGCCAAAAAATATCATCCCGATGTGAGTAAAGAGGCTGATGCTGAGGTTCGTTTTAAAGACGTGGGTGAGGCTTATGAGGTCTTAAAAGACAGCGAAAAGCGCAGCTCTTACGATCAGATGGGCAGTAACTGGAAACAAGGCGAGCAGTTTCGTCCATCCGATGACTGGCGTAGCCGCTTTGATTTTGATCCGGATTACAACCCCAATGCTGGCGGACGGGGCAATGCTGATTTCAGTGATTTCTTCTCGTCATTTTTCGGTGGCGCGAATGGTGGGGGACATCGTGGTGGTGGTCGCCAACGGGCTGCTAAAGGCGAGAATCAGACTGCGAGTATCAATATTGATCTGGAAGATGCGCTGAATGGTGCTAAGCGCACATTTACACTCAGTAGCAGCAACGGCGGCCAGCGCACGCTGACGGTGAATATTCCCAAGGGCGTGAAAGCCGGACAGAAAATTCGCCTGAGCGGACAAGGTGGCCAGGGCATGGCGGGTGCGGGTGACCTGCTGTTGGAAATTACGTTTAACACTCACCCTTTCTTCAAAATTGAAGAGCGGGATTTATACCTGACTCTGCCGATTGCGCCTTGGGAAGCCATGTTAGGTGCCAGTGTCCAGGTGCCGGTTCCGGGCGGCGGATCGCAGGGCATGAAAATTCCGGCGGGGTCGAAATCTGGTCGCAAAATGCGCCTGAAAGGCAAAGGGATTCCGGGCAAGCCAGCTGGTGATTTATACCTGGTGTTGGAAGTTGCCCTGCCACCTGCTGAGACAGAGGAGGCAAAGGCATTTTACGAGAAAATGGCGGTTGAAATGCCATTTAATCCACGGGCTGCTTTGGGCGTATAACGGTTTAGTCGCCCATCGCCTCGTAACCTTCCATGACCCATTCTTCCTGCTGTGCAGCGGCTAACCACTCCTGCATAGCGGGCAGATTCTTCATCGCTGCTATCCATTTATCGAAGTCTGCTGACACTTCCAATCCATAACCACTAATGCGCCACATCACCGGTGCATACATCGCATCAACAATACTGAATTGGCCACACAGGAAGTCACCTTCCGGCTTGTCCATTGCAGCAAAATGCTCCCAGATCACTTGCAGCCTATCCAGATCAGCCTGGATTTCGGGTGTCACCACTTTCGATTTTTGCGACCGGCAATTCATCGGGCACTCTGAGCGCAGGCTCATAAAACCACTGTGCATTTCTGCTGCGGCACTACGCGCTAATGCCCGCAGCCACTTGTCTTGCGGCCATAAGTGACTGTCCGGATATGATTCCGCAACATATTCCATAATAGCCAGACTGTCCCAAATCACATGTTCTTCATCGACCAGTACCGGCACTTGTGCGGGAATGTCATATTGTGCCGCCAGTTTATCTAATCCGTCGCTGTGCGCGAAGGGCAGCAGGGTTTCGTCGAATGTAATACCGGCGACTTTAAGCGCCAGCCACGGACGTAGTGACCAGGAGGAATAGTTCTTATAAGCGATGTATAAATGCATGGTGGACTCCGTTGTTGGGTTAGTGGGTTAAGGTTAACGGGATGTTGTCAACATTAAAAGCGAATATAATTGATTTTATCATTCGTTTTAGTTGCATGAATATTATGACTCCCAGACAGATACGTAGCGTACTAAAAGTAGTCGAGGTCGGCAGTGTGAACCGTGCTGCTGAGGTGTTGCACCTTGCGCCTTCCAGTATTTCTGCTCAAATCCGTGAGCTTTCTCAGGAATTAGGCGTGGCATTGTTTGATCAGGTGGGGCGGCGCATTGTGCTGAGTCGGGCCGGACAGGCGTTATTACCCGGCTTCCGGCAATTCCATGCCTTGACGCAGGATATTGAGCAGCAGGCAAAGAGTATTAATCATGAAGCGGTGGGTGAGTTGAAGTTGTTCGCGCCCAGTTCGATGTGTATTTATCGTCTACCGCCGTTGATTGAGGCTTTGCAGAAAACGGCTCCACGGCTGGAGGTGACGCTGACGCATGAGCCTTTTGATTATCAGACTGCGCTGCACAACCGCGAGATTGATGCGGCGATTCTGGTGAGCCAGCAGGCAGATGAGCAATGGGAGAGTCAGCCGTTGATGAATGAGGCGGTGGTTTATGTTTGTCATCCCGAGCGTTATCAGAATATGACGCTGACACCGGAGCAATTACAGCAACAGCCGTTGATTACCACCGAGCCGGGTTGTAGTTATCGGCTGGTGGCTGAGGCGCATTTTAAAAAGCAGGGTCTGACCTTAAAACCACGGCAGTCGTTTAGTAATGTGGAGGTGGTGCGGCGGTGTTTGTTGGCGAATATGGGGGTGGGTTTATTGCCGAGGTGTGTGGTGGCAGAGGACTTGCAGCGCGGGACGTTGGTGGAGCAGGCGGTTGTGGGTGTGCCTTATTATTTTCAGTCGATGTTGGTTTATCCGAAGGGGATGCGGGTGTTGCCTAAGCTGGAGGCGTTGATTCGGGTGGTGGCGGAAAATCGTTGTTAGTGAGTTTTCATGGTTATGTACGTATGATCATTCTAGGTTTTGTGGAGGAAACAATGAGAATATTGACCAATATATGTTCCGATGATTTACAGGGGAGCAAAGCGTTTTACGTGAATCTTCTTGGCTTCAAGGTGAAGTATGATAGTGATTGGTATGTTCAGCTTTGTTTGCCAACAG